>NZ_LFQH01000045.1:0-54947 GCF_001238605.1 Arthrobacter sp. ZBG10
AGTTCTCAAACAACAGACACGTTCGAATATTCCCGAAACAATTCATATGAATGAATTCTTATTCCGTATTTCTTCGCCGTGATGTTTCAAGCTTATTTCATTCATATTCGCTTTGCAAATCCGGTTGTTTTCCCGGAATTCACTCTGTTTCCATGAATCCGCCCAGCAGAAAATCGAAGCAACTTTTCGGTCCAGGCACTGCCTGGCTAAGAATTGCTTCTTATCAATGTTGGGGGTTTGTCACCACTCAGCGGCGGCGACTCAGAAAACAATACACGCCCCCCAACAGCCGTGCAAGTCGGCTGGTGAGGGGCGTGCTGTGGTGTTTTCGGGGGCGTGGAACCCTAGGCGGGATCCACCTGCACCGTGGCGAGGTTCTTTTTTCCCCGCCGAAGGAGCAGGTACTTGCCGTGCAGCAGCTGCGAGCCGGCGACAACAGCATCCGGGTCTGTCATTTTCTGGTTGTTCACATAGGCGCCGCCCTCCCCCACCGTGCGGCGGGCGGCCGATTTGCTCTCGGAAAGACCCGACGCCACCAAAAGATCCACAATGCCCAAAGCGTCTGCCGGCACCGTGGCGGAAGGAAGTTCGGCGGTGGCGGCAGAAAGGGTCACCTCATCGAGGACAGTAAGGTCGCCGTTGCCGAACAAAGCGGCGGACGCTGCGATGACCTTTTCGGTCGCATCCACACCGTGAACCAGCGACGTTACTTCGAAGGCAAGCCGGCGCTGGCCTTCCCGGGCAAACGGACGCTCGGCAACAGCGGTGGCCACGTCGTCGATCTCTGCCCGGGTCAGGAAGGTGAACACCTTGAGCCGGTCAACGACGTCAGCATCTGCGGTATTAAGCCAGAACTGGTAGAAGGCGTACGGGCTGCACATCGCGGCATCGAGCCAGATGGCGTTGCCCTCGCTCTTGCCGAACTTGGTGCCATCGGAATTGGTGATCAACGGCGTACCCAGGGCGTGGACGCTCTTGCCCTCCACCTTGCGGATCAGCTCCGTGCCGCTGGTCAGGTTGCCCCATTGGTCCGAGCCTCCGGTCTGCAGGACGCAGCCGTGGTCGCGGTACAGCTGGAGGTAGTCCATACCCTGCAGGATCTGGTAGCTGAACTCGGTGTAGCTGATGCCCTCATCGGAACTCAGCCGGGAGGCCACCGCGTCCTTGCGCAGCATGGTGCCTACACGGAAGTGCTTGCCCACCTCACGCAGGAAGTCGATGGCGCTCAGCGGAGCCGTCCAGTCAAGGTTGTTGACCATCCGGGCGGCGTTGTCCCCCTCGAAGCTTAGGAAACGGCGGACCTGGCCCTGCAGGTAGCCCACCCATTCCACCACGGTGTCCTTGGTATTCAGGGTCCGTTCAGCCGTGGGACGGGGATCACCGATCAGGCCCGTGGACCCGCCAACCAGGCCCAGCGGCCGGTGGCCGGCCAGCTGGAGCCGCCGCATCACCAGCAGCTGCACCAGGTTGCCCAGGTGAAGCGAGGGAGCCGTGGGATCAAAGCCGCAATAGTACGTGACCGGCCCACCGGCGAGGAGCTTCTCCAGCTCTGCTTCATCGGTGGAGACGTGGACCAGGCCACGCCATTTCAGCTCCTGCCATACGTTGGCAAAAGTGGGATCGTTCTGTTGCAGTTCGAGGCTGTTGATTTCTGGCACGCCTTCTAAGTTAGCAGGAGTGCGGCGCCGCCAGGCGGCGGCACCGCCGGGAGCAGGCCCTCAGCCTGCGATGCCTGCCGGTACGGGCTGGGCCGCTATCAGGCGCAGCCGCTGGGTGGCCCGGGTCATGGCCACGTACAGGTCGCCCACCTTGCCGTGCTCGTGGTTGAGCATCATGGCCGGTTCCAGCACCACCACGCCGTCGAATTCCAGGCCCTTGGCCTCGCGGGGGCTGATGACCACAATGTCCTGCTCGTAGCTCCCAGCACCGTTGCCCACCCGCCGGCCGTACGCAGTGCGGAGGGCGCGGATGGCTGCGGGCAGGAGGTCGCCGTCGGCAATCACGGCGATCAGGCCGCCGTCGAGCGCTTCCAGCTCTGCCGGCAGGACCTCCACCAGGCGGTCCACCACTGAGCCCGCCGGGACCTCGTCAATGACAGGTGACCAGCGGCCCTCACGGACCGCCTTGGGCGCCGAAACCACCAGCCCGGCAGCGTTGGCCATCCGGACTGCTGCCTCGGCAATCTGGGACGGCGTCCGGTAGTTGACCGTCAGCTCCTCAAGCTGCCAGCGGTCACCGAACATGGGAGCCAGGGCACCCTGCCAGGAATTGGCGCCGGCCACGGAACTGGTCTGGGCAATGTCGCCCACGATCGTGAACGACTTCAGCGGGCAGCGCCGCACCAGCAGCCGCCACTGCATGGGCGAAAGCTCCTGGGCCTCGTCCACCACAATGTGCCCGAAGGCCCAGCTGCGGTCGCTGGTGGCGCGCTCGGCCGCCGTGAGCCGGTCCTCGCGCTCCTGGTTCTGGTCCGCGAGCTCCTCTGCAGTCATCAGCACATCAACACCCATGTGCTCCATGTTTTCCAGCGTTTGCTTGGCGTTGGCCAGGTCGCGGGCCCTGTCGTGCTCCTGCTGCGCAAGGCCGCGGCCGTCGGTGGCGTCCAGATCCCCCAGCAATTCCGCGGCTTCATCAAGCAGCGGGACGTCGGGTTCCGTCCAGGGCGCGTCCGCCGGGCGCAGCAGGGACGCCCGCTCAGCCTTGGTGAGGTGCGGGGTGCAGAATTCGAGGATGGCCGGCTTGCTGAACAGCTCGGAAACCAGTTTCTCCGGCGTTATGGGCATCCAGCACAGGTTGAGGGCGATCCGCACGTCGCGGGCGCTGCGGACGTCCTCGGCAAGGTAGCCCCGGTCCGCGTTGTTGCCGATGTTCCCGGCTTCAACAAGGTCGGTCAGCTGTTCGGTCAGCTCACGGAGCAGGATCTTGACGAAGCTGGCGCGTGCCTCGTTGTGCGGTTTCCCGGTGGCCCGGGCACGCTCCCGCGCACGCCGGACCTGGCGGACCGTCAGCGTCAGCTTGCGGCCGTCCACTTCCAGGATCCGGTCCCCGGCCGGGACCCGCTGGCGGTTGGCGACGGCGTTGGCCACAATGGCGGCCATGTCCAGGCGGCCCTTGATGGCGGCGACGCCGGCGTCCTGTTCGGGTACGGCATGGATGCCGGGCATCAGCCGGCCCAGGCTTGCCATCACCACACCGGTCTCGCCGAGGGAGGGCAGCACGCGTTCGATGTACTTCATGAATGACGACGACGGCCCCACCAGCAGGACGCCTGCAGTCTTGAGCCGGTCCCGGTGGGTGTAGAGGAGATAGGCGGCACGGTGCAGCGCCACGGCGGTTTTGCCGGTGCCGGGGCCGCCCTGCACCACCAGGGCACCTGAGATCGAGGACCGGATGATGCGGTCCTGCTCCGACTGGATGGTGCTGACGATATCCGACATCCGGCCGGTGCGCTTGGAGTTCAACGCCGCCAGGAGGGCGCCTTCGCCCTGCAGCGATTCATCGTCCGCCAGCATGCCGGCGTCCAGGACGTCGTCTTCAATGGCCTTGACTTCGCGGCCCTGCAGGATCAGGTGGCGGCGGCGGCGAACGCCCTGCCGGTCGAAAGCTGTGGCCTGATAAAAGTGCCCGGCCTCGGGCGCGCGCCAGTCCACCATCAACCGCTGCAGGTCCTCGGTGGTGAGGCCGATCCGGCCGATGTACTGTTCCTCGCCGGAGTCCAGATCCAGCCGGCCAAAGACCAACCGGTCATCCACTGCATCCAGCTGCGCGAGCCGGTCCTCATACAGGGCGGCAAAAGCGTCCCGTTCCGAAACGTTCTGCATGGTGCCTACGGCTCCGGCGCGCCGGACCTGGGCAAGCTGCCGGCGCTTCTCGTCGCGCAGCTCCTCCAGCCGGGCGTAGAGGCCGGCAACATAATCCCGTTCGTGGGCCAAATCGGCGTCGAGCATTAACGTTCCCCTATCGCGGAATACAGACCGTCCATTCTACAACCATTTCCGTTAACGCTTGTGAAACATGGTGGTCTCAGGTTGCGGCGTCCGGGGCCGGGCCGGCTTGTACGTGGACACGGTCCGGTCCCCGGTCAGCCAGAACCGCCACGGGTATTCCCCCGACCCGCCGGGACCGGCCACCCCCACCCGCGGCCCGGAGCTGACAGGTCCGGCAGGGTGCGGCGGCAGTTCCAGCGTGAACGGCTCCGCCAAAGCGTCCCGGCCGCTGTCCGCAGTGCTCAGTCCCATGGCTTTGGCCAGCCGGGCCGGTCCCCGCGCCAGGTCCGCCGGTGACTTGGACGTGGGCCGCCGCTGCCGGGCAAGGTCCCCGCCCGCCACCACCTCCCCGGCACGCAGCAGCAGCGCGGACGCCGTGCCAACCGGCCCGCAGACGATGTTGGCGCAGTGGTGCATCCCGTAGGTGAAGTAGACGTAAAGGTGCCCGGGCGGCCCGAACATCGGCGCATTGCGCTGCGTGGACCCGCGGTAGGTGTGGGACCCGGGGTCGGGATGAAGTGAATCCCCCGGCCCCAGGTAGGCCTCCACCTCGGTGAGCCGGACAGCCACCAGGCCGTCCCGCGTCCGGTGCGTCAGCACGGCACCCAGGAGCATCGGGGCCAGGTCCAGGGCGTTGCCGGCCAGCAATTCCCGCAGGGGCGGCCCGGACGGGGGCTGTGGCGTGGTCATTTTTCGACTCTACCTACTCCGGGAAGTGGCCAGGGGTACGCACGGCCGTGTCCGATTTCCGCTAGAAGCAGTCCCGCCGGGCTGGCAGGATGGAGGCATGGACTTCTGGCAGCGCTACCGGGCGATCGACGCCCGGGACACCCGGTTCGACGGGCAGTTCTATACTGCCGTCCGCACCACGGGCATCTACTGCCGCCCGTCCTGCCCTGCCCGGACCCCCAAGGCCGCCAATGTCACCTTCTATGAGACTTCGGCCGCGGCGCACGACGCCGGCTACCGGGCCTGCAAGCGCTGCCTCCCGGAGGCGGTCCCCGGGACCCCCGCCTGGAACATCCGACAGGACGTCGCCGGCCGCGCCATGCGGCTGATCAATGACGGGGTCATTAACCGCGACGGCGTCCAGGGCCTGGCTGCCCGGCTGGGCTACTCCTCCCGGCAGCTGAACAGGATCCTCAGCCAGGAGCTCGGCGCCGGTCCCCTCTCGCTGGCCCGAGCCGGCAGGGCGCAGACGGCCCGGACGCTGCTGGTGTCCACGGCCATGAAGCTCGCGGACATCGCTTTCGCTGCCGGTTTCAGCAGTGTCCGCCAGTTCAACGAAACCATGGTGGAAGTCTTCGACATGACCCCCACTGCGCTGCGGCTCAAGGGCCGTCCGGCGAAGGCCGGGGGCGGCACCACGGCCCTCAGCCTGGCTTTGCCGTACCGCCAGCCGTTCGATCCGGGCATCTTCACGTTCCTTGCCGTGCGTGCCGTCCCCGGCATCGAAGCGGGCACCGCCACGTCCTACGCACGGACGCTGCGGCTGCCGCACGGCGACGCGCGCTTCGCGGTGGAGTACGACGGCGGCACGCCCGGCCGGCCCCTGACCCTCACCATCGGCGCGGTGGACCTGCGGGACCTGCCGGCACTCCTGAGCCGGGTCCGCAGGCTCTTTGACCTGGACGCCGACCCGCAGGCCATCGATGCTGCCCTGGCGGCGGATCCCCGGCTCGCCGCCGCCGTCGCCGGGACACCCGGGATGCGGATGCCCGGGGCGCTGGACCCGCAGGAGCTGCTGGTCCGGGCCATGATCGGCCAGCAGATCACCGTGGCCGCTGCCCGGACGGCACTTTCGCAACTAGCTGCTGCAGGCAGCCACAGCAGCGCTCCGGCGGACGGCCTGGACCGGCTGTTCCCCACCCCAGCGCAGATCGCGGCTTCCGGGCACCTGCTCCGCGGCCCGAAGCGGCGCACGGAATCCCTCCTAAACGCCGCAGCGGCCATGGCGGACGGCCGGCTGGAGATCGGCTACGGCCATAACGTCCCCGGCCTCACGGCCGAACTGCTGCCGCTGCCGGGCGTGGGACCCTGGACGGTGGGCTACGTGGCGATGCGGGTGCTCGGTGCCCCGGACGTTTTCCTCGCCAATGACGCCGCCGTCCGGAACGGCATCAAGGCCCTGGCCGCGGGCACAGACGCCGGTTCGCCGGACTTCCGCGAAGTCAGTCCCTGGCGTTCCTACGCCACCATGCACCTCTGGGCCGCTGCCGCCCGTCCCCCCGGCATCGGACGTACTCCACGCACCCGCCGTTCCCCGGCCCCAACCTCCGCGAAAGTGACGCCATGAAAGCCCAACTGCTGACCATGACCACCCCCGATGGCCCCTTCACCATCATCGCCCGGGACGGGGCGGTGCTCTCGTCCGGCTGGACAGCGGACCCGGCTGACTTGACCGGCCAGATCCACGCGTCCCTGCGGCCGGACGGCCTGGAAACAGTCAGCAGCCTGGCCGGCATCTCCCCGGCCGTTGACGCGTTCTACAGCGGAGACCCGGAACCTGCAATGGCCGTGCCGGTGCTGCAGCAGTCCGGCCCGTTCCGGGCGCATGCCTGGGACGTCCTGCGCCTTGTGGCACCGGGGCAGCCCGTGACGTACAGCGAATACGCGGCGCTGGCCGGAAACCCCAAGGCTGTCCGGGCCGCGGCCAGCGCCTGCGCCTTCAACGCCGCGGCATTGTTTGTTCCCTGCCACCGGGTGATCCGGACGGACGGCACCCTGGGCGGGTTCCGCTGGGGCCTGCCGGTGAAGGAACGGCTGCTGGCGCGCGAAGCGGCATAGGCGAACCGCCGGCGCAGGTCCCGTGGCGCGACGGCTTAGTCGAGCGGGATACCGTCCTCCCCGAACCGATGCCGCAGGTGCCGGCGGTTGTGCCGGGCCTGCCAGAATTCGATCTCAACGGGCCGGAGGGCGTAGAGCTGCCAGTCCGGGTTGCTGCTGCCATCAGCCTGCGGCCGGGCGTCCCAGTCCGAGGCCGATGCGGCGGCGGAGAGCTCCACCACGGGACCGGCCACCCGCACCTGCCGGCCCTGCGAATGCCAATAGAAGTTCATGGCCGCCACCGGCGATCCCGCGAGTTCCCGGCCCTTGCGGGAGGTGCGGGACGTGGCGAACTGCCAGCCGGCGTCGTCAATGTCCTTCAGGATCAGCATCCGTGCCGACGGCTGCCCGCCGCCGGCCACCGTCGCCATGCTGAAGGCGTGCGGCTGCGGTTCACCGGCGGCGAGGGCCTGGTCCAGCCAGAGCCGGAACAGCGCGGCAGGGTCCGCCGGCGCGGTGTCCGGGTCGAAATCGGGAACTTCCGCGGGGAAGTCGGGCAGCGCGCGGAGGAACTGCCGGAAGGTTTGGGTCATGGCGCCATGCTAGCGGGGCTGCCCCGCAGGTTAACGCAGAACGCCCCTCCCGCCTGTCGGATCAACAGGCGGGAGGGGCGTGCGGGAGCTAGCCGGCGTAGGCGCGGACGGCTTCCAGTTCGGCTTCCAGCGCGGTGAGCTGGCGTTCGACGGCGGCCGGTGCCGTGCCACCCTGGGAGTTGCGGCTGTTGAGCGAGCCCTCCGTGGACAGTACCGTGCGGACCTCCGGCGTGAGGTGCGCGGAGATGTCCGCGTATTCCTCGTCTGTCAGGTCCCACAGTTCAACGCCGCGGGATTCGGCCTGCTTGACGGCGGCGCCGGAAAGCTCGTGCGCTTCCCGGAACGGCACGCCCTGCCGGACCAGCCATTCGGCGATGTCGGTGGCCAGGGCAAAGCCCTGCGGTGCCAGCGACGCCATCCGCTCGGTGTTGAACGTCAGGGTGGCGATCATGCCGGAAACGGCCGGAAGCAGCAGCTCCAGGGTGTCGGCGGCATCGAAGACCGGCTCCTTGTCCTCCTGCAGGTCGCGGTTGTACGCCAGCGGCAGTCCCTTGAGGGTGGCCAGGAGCCCGGTCAGGTTGCCGATCAGGCGCCCTGCCTTGCCGCGTGCCAGCTCGGCCACGTCCGGGTTCTTCTTCTGCGGCATGATGGAGGACCCCGTGGAATAGGAATCGTGCAGTGTGACGAAGGAGAATTCCTTGGTGGCCCAGAAGATGACTTCCTCGGAGATCCGGGACAGGTCAACACCGATCATGGCCGTGACCCACGCGAACTCGGCGAAAACGTCGCGGGACGCGGTGCCGTCGATCGAGTTGTGCGTGGCGGAGAAGAAGCCCAGGTCCGCGGCCACCGCTTCCGGGTCCAGGCCCAGCGAGGACCCCGCCAGGGCGCCGGAACCGTACGGCGAAACGCCGGCCCGCTTATCCCAGTCCTGGAGCCGCTGCACATCACGCAGCAGCGCCCAGGCGTGGGCCAGCAGGTGATGGCTCAGCAGCACCGGCTGGGCGTGCTGCAGGTGGGTGCGGCCCGGCATGGCCACACCGTGGTGCGCCTTGGCCTGCCCGACGAGGGAGTCCACGGTGGCCAGCACGCCGCGGGCGATGATCCGGGCGTGGTCGCGCAGGAACATCCGGCCCAGGGTTGCCACCTGGTCGTTGCGGGACCGGCCGGCGCGGAGCTTGCCGCCCAGCTGGGTGCCGGCGCGTTCGATCAGGCCGCGTTCCAGCGATCCATGCACGTCCTCGTCGGAGTCGGCGGGCAGGTAGGCGCCGGACGCCACGTCCTCATCCAGGCGGGTGAGGGCGGCCAGCATGCCGTCGAGTTCGGCGTCGTCCAGCAGTCCGGCCTTGTGCAGCACGCGGGCGTGCGCCTTGGACCCGGCAATGTCGTAGCGGGCCAGCCGCCAGTCAAAATGCGTGGACTTGCTCAGCGCCGCGAGGGCGTCCGCGGGGCCGCCGGCGAACCGGCCGCCCCACAGCGCACCTGTATTGGTCCCCGAGCGCACCCCGGATTTGTGCTCAGCCACGGGGGGCTACTTTCCTGCGACGCGGATGTCGCGGCCCGAGGCCACCTTGGCGGACATGCCCCACAGCTCGATGAAGCCCTTGGCCTGCGACTGGTCGAAGGTGTCGCCGGTGTCGTAGGTGGCCAGGTCGAAGTCGTACAGGGACGTGTCGGAGCGGCGGCCGTTGACGATTGCCTGGCCGCCGTGCAGGGTCATGCGGATGTCGCCGGTGACGTACTTCTGGGTGTCTTCGATGAAGGCGTCGAGGGAACGCTTCAGCGGGGAGAACCACTGTCCGTCGTAGACCAGCTCGGCCCAGCGCTGGCCAACGGTGGCCTTGAAGCGGGCCTGCTCGCGCTCGACGGTGATGTCCTCGAGGTGCTTGTGCGCGGTGATCAGCGCCATGGCGCCGGGGGCCTCGTAGATTTCGCGGGACTTGATGCCCACGAGGCGGTCCTCGACAACGTCGATCCGGCCCACGCCCTGGGCGCCGGCCCGGCGGTTCAGTTCCTTGATGGCCTGCAGCGGGGTGACCCGGACGCCGTCGATCGCCACCGGCACGCCGGCTTCGAAGGAGATGGTGACTTCATCCGGGGCCGGCGGGAACTCCGGGGTGGCGGTGTAGTCGTAGATGTCCTTGGTGGGGGCGTTCCAGATGTCCTCAAGGTAGCCGGTTTCGACGGCACGGCCCCAGACGTTCTGGTCGATCGAGTACGGGTTCTTTTTGGTGGTCTCGATGGGCAGGCCCTTTTCCTCGGCGAAGGCGATGGCCTTGTCGCGGGTGAGGGCGAGGTCGCGGACGGGTGCGATGCACTTCAGGTCCGGCCCAAGGGTCTGGATGCCGACTTCGAAGCGGACCTGGTCGTTGCCCTTGCCGGTGCAGCCGTGGGCCACGGTGGTGGCGCCGAATTCGCGGGCGGCCTTGACCAGGTGCTTCACGATCACCGGGCGGGAGATGGCCGAGACCAGCGGGTAGTGGCCCTGGTAGAGGGCGTTGGCCTTCAGCGTGGGCATGCAGTACTCGTTGGCGAACTCGTCCGACGCGTCGGCCACGTAGGCTTCGACGGCGCCGCAGCCCAGGGCGCGCTGGCGGATGGTCTCCAGCGACTCGCCGCCCTGTCCAACGTCAACGGCCACGGCGATGACCTCGGCGCCGGTGGCTTCACCGATCCAGCCGATGGCTACTGAGGTGTCCAGGCCGCCGGAGTAGGCCAGCACAATGCGTTCAGTCACTTAAATGCTCCTTGAATTGAGGGTTTGGTTGGTGTTGTTGCCATCAAGCTTATTGCCCGGCTTCCTCGGCCAGTTGCAGGAAGCGCGCGGCGAGGTCGGGTCCGCCCAGGGGGTCCCGGGAGACCAGCAGGACGGTGTCGTCACCGGCGATGGTGCCCAGGATGGACGGCATCACCGAATGGTCGATTGCGAGGGCCAGGAAGTTCGCCGCGCCGGGCGGGGTACGCAGGACGGCGATGTTGGCCGAGGCTTCCGCCGTGACGAGCAGTTCGCTGCAGAGCCGGGCCAGCCGGGCGTCCAGGATTTCCTGGCTCACCCCGCTTTTGGCGGCCCGTTCCCCGCCTTCACCCGGGACGGCGTAAACCAGCACGCCTTCCTGGCCGCGGACCCGGACGGCACCAAGTTCCACCAGGTCCCGGGACAGGGTGGCCTGGGTGACCTGGACGCCGTCGTCCGCCAGCAGCGCCGCAAGCTCCGCCTGGGAGCGCACGGACTGGCCCGTGAGCAGGGCCGTGATCCGGGCCTGGCGGGCCGTTTTGGTGGCCGGGCTGGAGGCGGGCCCGGCTGACGGGACGGTCACTGGCTGCCAGCCGCCACGGGCTCAAGGCCAGCCACCACTGCCAGGCCGGACCGGTGCAGCAGCCAGGCCATCAGGGCCTTCTGGGCGTGCAGCCGGTTCTCGGCCTCGTCCCAGACGATGGACTGCGGACCGTCGATGACGCCGGCGGAGATCTCGTAGCCGCGATAAGCGGGAAGGCAATGCAGCACCACGGCGTCGTCCGCGGCGAGGGACATGGCCGCCTCGTCCACGGAGTACTTCCGGAACAGCTGCATCCTGGCTTCCTTTTCCGCTTCCTGGCCCATGGAGACCCAGGTGTCGGTGGCCACCACGTCCGCGCCGGTGAGGGCTTCGGTGGCATCGGTGGTGACCAGGACGGAGCCGCCTGTCAGGGCAGCCCGCTCCTCTGCGGCGGCCACGATCTCCGCGGTGGGAAGGTAGCCTTCGGGACCGGCGATCCGGACGTGCATGCCGGCGGTGACCCCGGCCAGCAGGTAGGAGTTGGCCATGTTGTTGGCGGAATCGCCGAGGTAGGCCATGGTGAGGCCCTGCAGCGGGCCCTTGTGCTCCTTGACGGTCAGCAGGTCCGCCAGGAGCTGGCACGGGTGGTAGTCATCGCACAGAGCGTTGATAACGGGCACCTTCGAGTTTTCCGCCATGGCCACGAGTCCGGCGTGCGCCCCGGTCCGCCACACGATGGTGGAGACCATACGCTCCAGGACCTTGGCGGTGTCCGCCACGGATTCCTTGTGCCCGATCTGTGCCTCGCCGGGGTTGATGATCAGGGCGTTGCCGCCCATGTCGGCGATGCCGGTGGCGAACGAGACCCGGGTGCGGGTGGAGGTCTTGTCGAAGATCACCGCTACCGTTTTGCGGCCGTTGCCTTCCGCGGCGAACGGCTGGACGCTGTACGGCGCGGCTTTCATGCGGACTGCAAGGTCCAGGACCTCCGCCTGCTCAGCTGGGCTGAGGTCGGTGTCCTTGAGGAAGTGCCGGGTTGGGGTTGCTGTCACTGGGCGTCCTTAGCAGTCTGGAGGATGGCCGGGAAGGCGGCGAGGAAGGTCTCTGCCTGGGCGGTGGTCAGGACCAGCGGGGGTGCCAGGCGGATGGTGTGCGGGCCGGGGGCGTTAACGATGAACCCCGCGTCCAGGCCGGCCTGGACCACTGCCGGTGCCACGTCGGCGTCGAGGTCGAAGCCGATCAGCAGTCCCCTGCCGCGTACGCCGGTCACGCCGGGAACGGCGGCCAGGCCGGCGCGCAGGTGTTCCCCCACGGTGTTGACGTTGGCCAGGACGTGCTGGTTTTCGATGGCGTGCAGTGTTGCCAGGGCAGCGGCCGTTGCCACCGGGTTGCCGCCGAAGGTGGTGCCGTGTTGGCCGGCGGACAGCAGGGCGGACGGCTTCTCCCCCATGGTCAGCAGCGCGCCGATGGGGAACCCGCCGCCCAGGCCCTTGGCCAGGGTGATGGCGTCCGGAACGATTCCGGCGTCCTCGCTGGCCAGCCATGTGCCGGTCCGGCCTACACCGGTCTGGACCTCGTCGAGGATCAGCAGCGCGCCGGCGTCAGTGGTGAGCCGGCGGGCGGCCTGCAGGTATTCGGCGCTGAGCGGCCGGACTCCGGCTTCACCCTGGATGGGTTCCAGGAACACGGCCGCAGTGGAATGGTCGACGGCGGCACGCAGGGCTTCGAGGTCGCCGAAGGGGATGTGCACCACGCCGCCGGGCAGCGGTTCGAAGGGTGCCCGGTACGCTTCCTTGGCTGTGAGGGCCAGGGCGCCCATGGTGCGGCCGTGGAAGGCGCCCTCCAGCGCAACGACCTTGGTCCGTGGTGCGTCCGCTGTGCCGGTGTTGCGGCGGGCCAGCTTGAAGGCGGCCTCCACGGCTTCGGTGCCGGAATTGGCGAAAAAGACCTTGGAGCCGGCCGGTGCCTTGGCCAGGGCCAGCAGCTTCTCGGCCAGCGCGATCTGGGTGGGGCTGGTGAAGAAGTTGGAGACGTGGCCCAGGGTGGCCAGCTGGCTGGCGATCACGGAGGTCACGAACGGGTGGGCGTGGCCCAGCGCGTTGACGGCGATGCCGCCCAGGAGGTCAAGGTATTCCTTGCCGTCGGCGTCCCAGACCAGGCAGCCGGCGCCGCGCACCAGGACCCGTTGCGGGGTGCCGAAGACACCCATCAGGGAACTTGAGTAGCGGGACAGCCACTCGGCGCCGCTGCCCATTCCGGTCATCACGGATGCTTTGGCGTCAGGCCCGGCCGGACCCACGTCAACAGTGTCGTTCATGCGCTCACTTCCTGGTCGGGAACCACCTGGGTGCCGATGCCGGCGGTGGTGAAGGTTTCAAGGAGCATGGAGTGCGGCAGGCGGCCATCAACGATATGCGCCCGTTCCACCCCGCCGTCCACTGCCTTGAGGCAGGCTTCCATTTTGGGGATCATCCCCGACTCCAGCGTGGGCAGGAGGTCCCGGAGGTCCGAGGCCTTCAGCGAGGAGATGAGCGAGGACTTGTCCGGCCAGTTGGCGTACAGGCCCTCGACGTCGGTGAGGATGACCAGCTTGGAGGCGCCCAGGGCTTCGGCGAGGGCAGCCGCGGCGGTGTCGGCGTTGACGTTGAGCACCTGGCCGGTGGTCTGGACCCGGCTGTCGGCAGGATCGGCGCCGGCTTCGATTTCGGGGGCAACGGTGGAGATCACCGGGATGCGGCCGGCGGCGAGGATGTCGAGGATGCCTTCCGGGTTCACCCCCACTACTTCGCCCACCAGGCCCAGGTCCACGTCTTCGCCGTCAACCACGGTTCCGGTCCTGACGGCGCGGAGCAGGCCGCCGTCTTCCCCGGACATGCCCACCGCGTACGGACCGTGGGAGTTGATGAGTCCCACCAGCTCCCGGCCCACCTGGCCGGTCAGGACCATGCGGACCACGTCCATGGCCTCCGGCGTGGTGACGCGCAGTCCGCCCTTGAACTCGGATTCAATGCCCAGGCGCGCCAGCATGGAGTTGATCTGCGGGCCGCCGCCGTGGACCACCACGGGGTGGATGCCCACGTGGTGCAGGAACACCACGTCCTCGGCGAAGGCACGCCGGAGCTCGTCGTTGACCATGGCGTTGCCGCCGTACTTGATCACCATGGTGGTCCCGGCGAAACGCTGGATCCAGGGCAGGGCTTCAATCAGCGTGCCGGCTTTGCTTTGCGCGTCCAGCATCGAGGTGTTTTCGCGGGTTTCGGTGTTCATGCGTGCCTCCGGGCGTGGGTCAGCTTGAGTAGGCGCTGTTTTCGTGCACGTAGTCGTGGGTGAGGTCGTTGGTCCAGACCGTGGCTTCGGCCGTGCCGGCCTGCAGGTCGATCTCCACCAGGACCTCGCGGGGCTCCAGGTCCACCAGCGCGCGGTCATCGCCAATGCTGCCGTTGCGGCAGATCCGGATGCCGTTCATGCTGACGTTCAGGGCGTCCGGGTCGAAGACGGCGTCGGTGGTTCCCACAGCGGAGAGCACGCGGCCCCAGTTGGGGTCCTTGCCGAAGATGGCGGCTTTGAACAGGTTGGACCGTGCCACGGAGCGGCTGACGGTTTCGGCGTCCGCTTCGCTGGCGGCGTTGTAGGTGCGGATGGCGATATCGTGGCTGGCGCCCTCGGCGTCACCGATCAGCTTGCGGGCCAGCTCGGCGCAGACCTGGGTGAGTCCGGCCGCGAAGGCCTCCGCGTCCGGCACCGCACCGGAGGCGCCGGAAGCCAGCAGGACCACGGTGTCATTGGTGGACATGCAGCCGTCAGAGTCTGCCCGGTCGAAGGTGACACGGGTGGCGTCGCGGAGGACGGTGTCCAGCATGTCCGCGTCCACAGCGGCGTCGGTGGTGAGCACCACCAGCATCGTGGCCAGGCCGGGCGCCAGCATGCCGGCGCCCTTGGCGATGCCGCCGATGCTGAACTCCTGCCCGTCCGCGTCGCTGCCGATGAAGAGGGCGGACTTCGGGACCGAGTCGGTGGTCATGATGGCGGTCCCGGCGTCCGGGCCGCCGTCGGGGCTCAGCGCAGCGGCTGCGGCCTCGACACCGGGCAGGATCTTGTCCATGGGGAGTTGCTCGCCGATCAGGCCGGTGGAGCAGACAAACACGTCGGTGGCGGAAATGCCCAGCACGTCAGCAACCTTTTCGGCGGTGCTGTGGGTGTTCTGGAAGCCGGTGGGCCCGGTGCAGGCATTGGCTCCGCCGGAGTTCAGGACCACGGCGTCCACCCGGCCGTCGGAGACAACCTGCCGGGACCAGTGCACGGGAGCGGCCGCAACGCGGTTGCTGGTGAACACGGCGGCAGCGGCCTTGGAAGGGCCGTCGTTGACCACCAGGGCGAGGTCCGGGTTTCCTGATGCCTTGAGTCCGGCGGTGACGCCGGCGGCGCGGAATCCCTGGGGTGCGGTGATGGTCACGGTGCTACTCCCTGCAGGTTGAGGCCGGCCGTTTCCGGCAGGCCAAGTGCGATGTTCATGGATTGGACGGCACCGCCGGCGGTGCCTTTGGTGAGGTTGTCGATCACGCACGTGATGATCACCCGGTTGGCGTGGGCATCAAAAGCGAGCTGCATGGCCACGTGGTTGGAGCCAACCACCGATTTAGTGGCCGGCCATTGGCCCTCGGGAAGCAGGTGGACGAAGGGCTCATCGTCATAGGCATCCGCCCAGGCCTGGCGCAGCTGGTCGGCGCTGACACCGGGCTTGACCTTTGCCGTGGCGGTGGTGAGGATCCCCCGGCTCATGGGTGCCAGGGTGGGCGTGAAGGAAACGGTCACGGGGCTGCCCGCAGCGAGGCCCAGGCCCTGTTCGATTTCGGGGGTGTGCCGGTGCCCGCCGCCCACGCCGTAGGGGCTCATGGAGCCCATCACTTCGGAGCCGATCAGGTTGACCTTGGCGGCTTTCCCGGCACCCGAGGTTCCGGAGGCGGAAACGATCACAACGTCATCGTGCTCCAGCAGGTGCGCCGCGAAGCCCGGCGTCAACGCCAGGAGCGCGGAGGTGGGGTAGCAGCCGGGCACGGCAATCCGTTTGGCCCCCTTGAGGGCCTCGCGCTGGCCCGGCAGTTCGGGGAGCCCGTAAGGCCAGGTTCCGGCGTGCGGTGAGCCGTAGAACTTTTCCCACACGGCAGGATCGGCGAGGCGGTGGTCGGCGCCGGCGTCGATCACCACCGTGCCCTCCGGCAGCTGCGCGGCAATCTCCGCGGAGGCGCCATGTGGCAGGGCGAGGAACACCACGTCGTGGCCGGAGAGGTTAGCGACGGTGGTGTCCTCGAGGATGCGGCTGGCCAGCCCGTGCAGGTGCGGCTGCAGCTCACCGAGGCGGGAGCCGGCGTTGCTGTGGGCCGTGATGGCGCCGATGGTGACGTCGGGGTGGCCGGCGAGCAGGCGCAGAACCTCTCCCCCGGCATAGCCGCTGGCTCCGGACACTGCAACAGAAATAGTCATGGCATCGACTATACAGCAATAGTTATGCAATGGACCCGATATTTATGCACCGCCGCCGGAGGGCGGCCCCCTTGCCCCGCCGATGGGGGCAGAACCTAGGATGGAAGCGGCAGCCGGGCCGGAAACGCCGGTCCCGGGGAAAGAGAGCTATGACGCACGCAATCGTCGCACGGCAGGCCGGCGGACCGGAAGTACTGGAGTACCAGGACGTTGAGCGGCCCACGCCGGGCTCCGGACAGCTGCTCATCAAAGTGGGCGCCGCGGGCGTCAATTTCATTGATACCTACAAGCGCAGCGGCGCCTACCAGGTTCCCTATCCCTTCACGCCCGGTTCCGAAGCAGCAGGCACCGTGGAATCTGTGGGCGCCGGAGTCAAGGACTTTACCGCCGGAGACCGGATCGCCACCGCGGAGGGCATCGCGTGCTACGCCGGTTACGCCCTGGTTCCCGAAGAAGCGGCACTGCCCGTTCCCGACGGTGTGGATGACCTGACGGCCGCCGCCCTGCCGCTGCAGGGCATCACCGCCCACTACCTGATGAACTCGACGTTCAAGGTGGCCGCCGGCCACACGGTCCTGCTCCATGCCGGCGCGGGCGGGGTTGGCCTGCTGCTGATCCAGCTGCTCAAGGCCCGCGGCGCCAGGGTCATCACCACTGTCTCCAGCGACGCGAAGGCGGAACTGGCAGCCGGCGCCGGGGCTGACCATGTGCTCCGGTACGACGGATTCGCGGACAAAGTCCGGGACATCACCGGGGGCACCGGCGCGGACGTGGTGTACGACGGCGTGGGCAAGGATACGTTCGATGGCTCACTGGCGGCGCTGCGCATCCGCGGCACCCTGGTCCTTTTTGGGGCCGCATCAGGGCCGGTGCCCGCGGTTGACCCGCAGCGCCTTAACGCCGGCGGCTCCCTGTTCCTGACCCGGCCCACCATGGCGCACTACCTGCAGGACGCCGCCGAGCGGCGCTGGCGTTCGGGCGAGGTCTTCGCGGCAGCCGCCGACGGCAGCCTGAAAGTCCGGATCGGCGCACAGTACAGCCTCGCCGACGCGGCACAGGCACACCGCGACCTCGAGGGCCGCCGGACCACCGGCAAGGTCCTCCTGGTGCCCTAGGCACGTCCCGGGATGGAACAGCGGACACACAGACGTTCCGGGAGCGGGACGTAAACCGCCGTCACGGACACCTTCCGTTCATCTGGCGCAGGCACAATGCCCGGGTGACTTCGCAGCATGCCCCTTCGGGGAACATCCTTTCCGGCCCGGCAACCTCCGCTGCGGCGCCTTTGGCGCCACCGGAGGGGCCGGCTCCGGGGGTGCCCGGCCAGCCCGGACCCGCGGATGCTGCGCCCGGAACTTTGCCCGGCGGGGACCTGGTCCACGCCCCGCAGCTGCCCGGCCTCCCGGCAACCCCGCCGGTCCGCACCCTGATCGACATCCTCCAGGACACGGCGGCCCGCTACCCCGACGCTTCCGCGCTAGACGACGGCCGGCAGTCCCTCAGTTACGCCCAGCTTCTGGTGGAAGTCCGGGCTGCGGCGCTGCAGCTGCACCAGGCGGGGGTGGGCGCCGGGGACCGGATCGGGGTGCGGATCCCCTCCGGCACCAACGAGCTTTACATCGCCATCCTCGCGGTGCTGCTGGTGGGCGCCGCCTACGTGCCCGTGGACGCTGACGATCCCGACGAACGGGCCCGCCTGGTGTTCGGTGAAGCCAAGGTGGCGGGGGTGCTGGGTACGGGCGGAGTCCTGTCCGGCACCGGACGCACCGGGCCTTTTGCCGGTGCGCGGCCGCCGGGCCCGGACGACGACGCCTGGATCATTTTTACGTCCGGCTCAACCGGTACGCCCAAGGGGGTGGCCGTCCAACACCGGTCGGCCGCCGCGTTTGTGGACGCCGAAGCCCGGATTTTCCTGACCGGGGAGCCGTTGGGGCCACAGGACCGGGTCCTGGCCGGGCTGTCGGTGGCCTTTGACGCTTCCTGCGAGGAGATGTGGCTGGCCTGGCGCCACGGTGCAGCCCTGGTGCCCGCCCCGCGGGCCCTGGTGCGCACCGGAATGGACCTTGGCCCGTGGCTGATCAGCCACGGCATCACGGCAGTCTCCACAGTCCCCACGCTGGCGGCGCTGTGGCCCGCGGAATCGCTGGAGAGCGTCCGGTTGCTGATTTTCGGCGGCGAAGCCTGCCCGCCGGAACTCGCCGAACGCCTGGCCGTGGATGGCCGCGAAGTCTGGAACACCTACGGCCCCACGGAAGCGACAGTGGTTGCCTGCGCTGCCCCGCTGGGCGGCCCCGGGCCGGTCCGGATCGGGCTGCCGCTGGACGGCTGGGACCTGGCAGTGGTGGACGCCGATGGGGTGCCCGTTGCCGAAGGGGAAGTCGGTGAGCTGATCATCGGCGGCGTAGGCCTGGCCCGCTACCTCGACCCCGCCAAGGACGCCGAGAAGTACGCCCCCATGCCCAGCCTCGGCTGGAAACGCGCCTACCGCTCCGGCGACCTGGTCAAGTACGAGCAGGCCGGCCTGATCTTCCAGGGCCGCGCGGACGAACAGGTCAAGCTGGGCGGCCGCAGGATCGAACTCGGCGAGATCGATGCCGCCCTCCAGTCGTTGCCGCACGTGGGCGGCGCCGCGGCGGCCGTCCGCACCACGGCGGCAGGGAACCAGATCCTGGTGGGATACCTGGCCCCCGCTTCCGGACAGGACATCGACCTGGCTGCAGCCCGTGCGCTGCTCGGCACCAGCCTGCCGGCGGCCCTGGTTCCCCTGCTGACCGTGGTCCCCTCGCTGCCCACCAAAACCAGCGGAAAGGTGGACCGCCACGCGCTGCCCTGGCCGCTGGCCGGCGCCGGTGCCGCGGCAGCCGATGCCGCCCCATTGAACCTGCCGGACGACGCCGCCTGGATCGTGGAGCAGTGGAGCGCCGTGCTGGGCAGCCCGGTCACGTCCCTCGACGCTGACTTCTTTGCTTACGGCGGCGGCTCGCTGTCCGCCGCGCAACTGGTCTCGGCCCTGCGCCGGCGCTACCCCACCATCACCGTTGCGGACATCTACGCCACGCCCCGCATCGGAGCACTGGTGGAAGTGGCCCGGCAGTCCAACCCGGGCGGTGCGGCCGGGCCGGCCAGGGAACGGCCCGTCCGGCCCACGGCCCGGAAATCGCAGATCTTCCAGACCTTGATGGGCGTCCCGCTGCACATCCTGGTGGGCATGCGGTGGCTGACCTACGTGATGGCCGCCAACAACGTGCTCGCGGCGGTGGCAGGTTTCTCGGCAGCGCCCACCGTTTCCTGGTGGTGGGTGGCCGCCGCCTGGCTGCTCTTCGTCAGCCCGGCCGGCCGCATGCTGATGTCGGTGGCCGCAGCCCGGTTCCTGTTGCGCGGTGTCGGGCCGGGGACGTATCCACGCTCGGGCCGGGTTCATCTCCGGCTGTGGCTGGCCGAGCAGATCCAGGACCTTTCCGGCGCCATCAGCCTGGCCAGCGCGCCGTGGGTGCCCTACTACGCCAGGGCCCTTGGCGCGAAGATCGGCCGGGACGTCCAGCTCCATTCGCTGCCGCCGGTAACGGGCCTGCTGACGCTGGGACCGGGGGCCAACGTGGAACCGGAAGTGGACCTGTCCGGCTGGTGGATCGACGGCGACAGCGTCCATATCGGCGCCGTCCGGATCGGTGCAGGCGCCACGGTGGGAGCCCGGAGCACGCTGATGCCCGGCGCCTCGATCGGTGCCGGGGCGCAGGTGGAGGCCGGGTCCGCGGTGCTGGGGAAGGTCAAGGCCGGCCAGCTGGTGGCCGGCTCCCCCGCAGTGCGCCGCGGCAAAGCCCGGCACTCCTTCCCGGACGCCCCGGCGCAGGGCAGGTTCCTGGCCAGGCTGTGGTTTGCCGGGTTTGCCTCGGCCTCGGCGGCCCTGGCCCTGCTGCCCATCGTGGCGGCCGGTGCCGCACTCGCGGTGGCGTACCCGTTCATCCAGGGCAGCTCCTCGCTTTCTGCCGCGATTCCCGGCTTGGCCCTGGCGCTGGCACCGGCAGCGCTGGCCTGGTTCCTCACCAACGCCCTGCTGATCCTGGCCGCCACGAGGCTGCTGGGCATCGGGCTGGTCGAGGGCCACCACCGGGTGCGCAGCCGGGTTGGCTGGCAGGTGTGGGCCACCGAACGAGTCCTGGACCTGGCCCGGGACCTGCTGTTCCCCATCTACGCCAGCCTGTTCACCCCGGTGTGGCTGCGCCTCCTGGGCGCCAAAATCGGCAAAAACGTCGAAGCCTCCACTGTCCTGCTGATCCCCAAGATGACCACCGTGGGCGAAGGCGCGTTCCTGGCCGACGACACCATGGTGGCGTCCTACGAACTGGACGGCGGCTGGCTCCGTGTGGCCCCGGCCAAGATCGGCAAGCGCTCGTTCCTGGGCAACTCCGGTATGACGGCCGCGGGCCGGAACGTGCCCAAGAACTCGCTGGTGGCCGTCCTGTCCGCCACGCCGGCCAAGGCGAAGTCCGGCACCTCATGGCTGGGCAGCCCGCCCGTCCGGCTGCGGCGTACCGCGATTGCCTCCGACGACGCCCGCACCTTCCAGCCGCCGTTCCGGCTCAAAGTGGCCAGGACCCTCTGGGAACTGGGCCGGTTTGTTCCCGTGATGCTCACCGTTGGCATCGCCGTGGCAGTGATGCTCGCCTTCGATTGGCTGGCCGGTACCTTCAACTACGCCGTGGCCGCCCTGCTCAGCGGCGTGGTGATGATCCTGGCCGGGGCCGCGGCCGCCGCGGCTTCCGTGCTGGCCAAATGGATCCTGGTGGGCAGGATCCGGGCCGGCGAACATCCGCTGTGGAGTTCCTTCATCTGGCGGAACGAAGTGGTGGACACGTTCATCGAGATGGTCAGCGCCCCCTGGTTCGCCCGCGCAGCCACCGGCACCCCGGCCCTGGTCTGGTGGCTCCGGAGCCTCGGCGCCAGGATCGGCACCGGCACCTGGTGCGAGAGCTACTGGCTGCCGGAAGCGGACCTGGTAACCCTGGGCCGCAACGCAACAGTCAACCGCGGCTGCGTGGTCCAGACCCACCTTTTCCACGACCGGGTGATGAGCCTGGACGCTGTTACGCTCGAAGACGGTGCCACCATGGGACCGCACGGGGTCATCCTGCCACAGGCCAGCATCGGCGCCGGCGGTACCGTAGGCCCGGCATCCCTGGTGATGCGCGGCGAATCGGTGCCTGCCGCCACGTACTGGATGGGCAACCCGGTCAGTCCGTGGACCGGCCCCGCCGCCCCGCCTGCCTGACACAAACCTAAGGTCGTTCATGAGTCCCACAGCACCACCCGCCGGCAGCCCGATCGGCCTGCCGGGCGGCGGCGCGCCCGACCCCTACCTGCCCGGTGCAGGTACCAGCGCATACCGGGTGGAGCACTACGACCTGTTCCTCGACTACAAAGTGGCCAGCAACCGCCTCAGCGGCAGGGCGGTGCTGCGCGGCGTGGCCCAGGAACCGGCGTCGGCCATTGTCCTTGACCTGACCGGGCTGCGCGCCACCAAAGTCCAGCTGGACGGCCGGAAGGCAGCCCGCTTCAGCCAGCGCGCCGAGCAGCTGGTGGTCTCAACACCGGTACCCCTGGAACCCGGGCAGCCGTTCACGCTTGAAGTCCGGTACGAAGGCAATCCGGCGCCGCGCCGGGGCTTCTGGGGCGAGGTGGGCTGGGAGGAGCTTTCCGACGGGGTCCTGGTGGCCGGCCAGCCCAACGGCGCGCCGTCCTGGTTCCCCTGCAACGACCACCCGCGCGACAAGGCCAGCTACCGGTTCACTGTCACCACGGACGCGAACTACCGGGCCGTATGCAACGGCACCCTGCAGGGCCACACCACCCGATCCAGCCGCGAGACCTGGACCTATGACCAGGCCGAACCCATGGCCACGTATCTCGCCACCGTGCAGATCGGCCGGTACCAGCTGCTGGAGCTCGACGCCGGCCGCCACCCCGGCCAGGTCACCCAGCTGGTGGCCGTTCCCCCGGCCCTCGCCGTCCAGGCCCGCCTTGGCCTGGCCCACCAGCCGGCCATGATGCGCACGTTCATCAACTGCTTTGGGCCCTATCCCTTCCCTGCCTACACGGTGGTGGTCGCGGAGGACGTGTTGGAGATCCCGCTGGAGGCGCAGGGCATGTCCATCCTGGGCCCCAACCACCTTGAGCTGGACTGGGAGGCGCAGCGCCTGGTCGCCCATGAGCTCTCCCACCAATGGTTCGGCAATTCGTTGACCGCCGCTTCCTGGCAGGACATCTGGCTGCATGAGGGCTTTGCCTGCTACGCCGAATGGATCTGGTCCGAGGAGGCCGGCGTGATGGGTGTGGCGGACCGGGCGGCTGCTGCCTGGCGCCGGCTCAACGCCGATGCCCAGGACCTGCTGGTGGGCGATCCCGGCCCGGAACACATGTTTGATGACCGGGTGTATAAGCGCGGCGCCCTGGCCCTGCACGCGGTCCGGGTGGCCTGCGGCGACCTGGCCTTTTTTGCGCTGCTGCAGGAATGGGCCACGGCGCACCGCCACGGATCGGTGGCCACCGCCGACTTCATCCTGGCCGTGGACCGGGCCACGGGGCTTGATTCGGAGGCGTTGCTCCACCCGTGGCTCTACGAGGAAGCCCTGCCGCCACTGCCCGGGAGCTGAGGGCTCAGGCCTGCTGTTCCAGTGCCGGGTCTCCAGCCAGCTCCGGCAGCGTCCCGTCGGAACGGGCGACGGCGGCCGCCAGGTGGGCGGGCAGCCCGCTCCGGGCGGGGGCCAAGTCAGCCAGGCCCGGCAGGGCGGTGACGTCCAGTCCGGCCGGGGACGTCCGCAGCCCCTCGCCGGTCATTTTCAACCAGGCTTCCTTGCGCGCCCAGAGCCGGGCCTGGGCGGCCAGCAACATGTCCCCGTGGAGCGGCGCCACCGCCCGCTGCTCGGCTGCCGTCAGGGCCACGCCGGCAAAGCCCGCAAAACCGGTCCGGGCCGGGTCCTCCACATCAACGCCGAGCAAAAAACCCGGCGCCGGATCCGTCACGGCGGCCAGCAGGGTCCAGCCCGCCGCCCGGGAAAGGCTGAGGACCAGGGGCGCCGGAACACCGGCCAGGGTGTAGCCGGGCCTGCCGTGGCCGGCGTCCGGGCCGCAGCGCGGGCAGCGATAGCTGGCGGTGAGGTCGCCGGCCGGCACTCCCAGGAGCTCCGCCGCGAACCGGCGCTGGGCCAGCCGGCCGGCCACGAACACAGCCCGCACCGCCGGTGCCATGGCCGCGGCGCGGGCCAGCTCTGACGTGTCCAGCTCCGCGCCGGCTATTGGGGCCTGCGGCGGCAGCAAAAAGGGCGGGATGGCACGCACCACAAACCTCGAGGCCATGCATCCCGCCCTTCCAGGACTTCCCGCCGCAGCGGCTCCTAGCGCTGGACGGCGCCGAACCGCTCGCCGGCCAGCGCCACGGCACTTTCGCGGGCTGCCGAGGCCTCATCCGCCGTCAGTGTCCTGTCGGCGGCCCGGAACCGGAGCCCGAAGGCCAGCGACTTCCGGCCGTCCTCGATGCCCTTGCCGGCGTAGACGTCAAACAGTGCCACGTCCTCCAGGAGTTCGCCGGCGCCTTCGCGGAGCGCAGCGAGGACACTGTCAGCCGGCACGTCGGCAGGCACCACGAGTGCCACGTCCTGGGTGGCCACGGGGAACGCGGAGATGTGGCGGGCCACAATCACGTCCGGCGCGGCTTGGAACAGGGCGTCCGCGTTCAGTTCCAGCGCCACGGAGCGGGCGGGCATGTCCGCTGCGGCCAGGAGCTTGGGATGCAGTTCGCCGGCGTAGCCCACCGGTTCCCCGGAACGCAGCGACAGCAGCGCCGCCCGGCCCGGGTGGAAGGCCTGGTGCCTGCCCTGGCTGGCCACCAGGTCAACGCCCAGGACGTCGCCGGCAAACCGGGCGATGTCCAGTGCGTCGGCCCAGTCCCAGGCGCGCGGCGTGTGGGCCGCGGCTGCCGGTGAGTCGTGTCCGGTGAATACGGCGGCGACGTGGAACGGCTGGTCCGGGACGCCGTCGTACAGTCCATCAAGCACCTCGTCCGAAGGCTTGGCGCCCAACGGCGGGATCTCCGCGGTGCCCACGGTACCGGACGGCAGGAACACCAGGCCGCTTTCGAAGACGGCGAGGTCGCGGAAGCCGCGGGAGTGGTTGCGCTTGGCCACCTCGATCAGGCCCGGCAGGATGGAGGTCCGCAGGAAGCCCTGCTCCTCGCTGATGGGGTTGGCCAGCTTGACGGCGCTGCGGACAGCGCCGGCCTCGGCGACGCCGAACGTGTCGTTCGCTGCCTTGGTGACAAACGGGTAGGACAGGACCTCGGTGAGGCCGGCGTCCGCCAGGGCCTGGATGAGGCGCCGGCGCTGCTGCTGCAGCCGGGTCAGGCCGCGGCCGGGTGGCGCCACGGGCAAGGTGGCAGGGATCTTGTCGTACCCCACCAGCCGGGCGATTTCCTCGGTCAGGTCTTCCTTGGTTTCCAGGTCGCTCCGCCAGCTGGGCGCCGTGACGGTCCAGCCGGCGTCGGACGCTTCAACGGTGGCGCCGAGGTCCACCAGGGAGGTGGTGATCTGCTCCGCGGTGAAGTCGATGCCGATCCGCTGCGCGGCGAAGCCTGCCGGCAGGGTGATGGTGACGGCGCCGGGCGCGGTCCCAACATCCGTCCCGGTTGCGTCGGCGGTGCCGCCGGCGAGGTCAACCAGCAGGTCAACCACACGCTGGGCTGCAACATCCGCCACGTGCCAGTCCACGCCACGCTCGAAGCGCTTGGACGCCTCGGACGGCAGCTTGTGGCGGCGCCGGGAGCGGCCGATTGACACCTCGTCGAAGTGGGCGGCCTCCACCAGGATGGTCGACGTCGAATCGCCCACCTCGGTCGCGGCGCCGCCCATCACACCGGCAATGCCGATCGGGCCGGAACCGTCGGTGATCAGGAGGTCCCCGGCGTCGAGCGCGCGGTCCTTCCCGTCAAGGGTGGTGAGCCTCTCGCCCGCGGCGGCGCGGCGCACCACAATGCCGCCGGACAATTTGTCCTTGTCGTAGCAGTGCGTGGGCTGGCCCAGTTCAAGCATCACGTAGTTGGAGATGTCCACGGGAAGGGAAATGGAACGGATGCCGGCCAGCCGCAGCCGGGACGTCATCCACGGCGGCGTGGGCCTGGTGGCGTCAACGCCTGAGACGGTGCGGGCCACAAACCTGTCGCAGCCCGGCTTGCCGTAGATGGGGGCGGCGTCGTCAAGTGTCACGGCGTAGCCGCCGGTGAGGCCCTGGGGCGCCTGCACGTTGGCGGCGGGGTCCGTGAATGGTGTGCCGGTGGCGTGGGCATACTCGCGGGCCACACCGCGGATGGAGAACGCGTAGCCGCGGTCAGGGGTGACGTTGATTTCGGCTGCCTGGTCGTAGAGGCCCAGCAGTTCCATGGCGTCGGTGCCGATTTCCGGGTCCAGGCCGATCCGGGACAGCACCAGGATGCCGTCGTGGTCATCGCCGATCCCCAGTTCACGGACGGAGGCGATCATGCCGGCGGAAAGGTGGCCGTAGGTTTTCCGCGCCGAGATGCGGAAGTCGCCGGGCAGGACGGCGCCGGGCAGTGTGACCACCACTTTGTCCCCTGCCACGAAGTTGTGCGCGCCGCAGATGATGCCCTGCACACCGGAGGGGTCGATGCCGTCGCCGGTGAGGGTCTGCTCCTGGCCTTCGGGGACAACGCGGACCTGGCACCAGTTGATGGTTTTGCCGTTGGTCTGGGGTTCCTTGACGATGCTCAGGACCTGTCCCACCACAATGGGGCCCTGCAGGGTGTCGGTGGGACGGTGCACGTCCTCCTCTTCGAAACCGACCTTGACCAGTTCCGCCATCACATCTTCGGCCGTTGCTCCGGCCGGTACTGCCGCGAATTCACGCAGCCAGGAAATTGGGATACGCATGCTTAGATCTCCATCCCGAAGTGCTCGCTGAAACGTACATCGCCTTCGATCATGTCGCGCATGTCGGCCACCTCGTTGCGGAACATCAGGGCGCGTTCGATCCCCATGCCGAAGGCAAAACCCGAGTACACGTCCGGGTCGATGCCGGCGGCGCGCAGGACGTTGGGGTTGATCATGCCGCAGCCACCCCACTCGATCCAGCGCGGACCCCCCTTGGCGCCGGGGTGCCAGATGTCCAGTTCGGCGGACGGCTCGGTGAACGGGAAATAGTTGGGCCGCAGCCGGACGGAGGCCTCATCGCCGAACATCTGCCGGGTGAAGTGCTCCAGGGTGCCCAGGAGGTCGGCCATGCTCAGGTTTTTGTCGATGGCCAGGCCCTCGAACTGGTGGAACACCGGGGTGTGGGTGGCATCGAGTTCATCGGTGCGGAACACCTTGCCGGGGCACAGCACATAGATGGGGACTTCGCGTTCCAGCATGGAGCGCACCTGCACCGGGGAGGTGTGGGTGCGCATCACCAGGTGCGCCTCGGGCGGCTCCACAAAGAAGGTGTCCTGCATTTCGCGGGCCGGGTGGTCCGGCTTGAAGTTCAGGGCGTCGAAGTTGAACCATTCCGATTCAACCTCGGGGCCTTCGGCGATTTCCCAACCCATGCCCACAAAGATGTCCGCAACGCGGTCCTGCAGGGTTGAGAGCGGGTGCCGGGCGCCGGCACGACGACGGCGGGGCGCGGCGGTGACGTCAACGGTTTCTTCCAGCAGGATCCGGGCGTCGTTTTCGGCTTCCAGTTCGGCTGTCCGGTCCGCGAGCGCTTTGTTGACCTTGCCGCGGGAAGACCCCATCAGCTTGCCGGCGATGGCTTTCTGGTCTTTGGGAAGGGCTCCGATTTCGCGGTTGGCGAGGCTCAGGGGCGACTTTTCGCCCGTGTGCGCCAGCCGCACCGCCTTCAGCCCATCGAGGGTGCCAGCACCGGCAATGGCGGTGATGGCCTGGTCTACAGCGGCGTTGATGGCGGCTTCATCCGTGGGGTTCGGGATGGCGGCGCCCGGCAAAGTTTCAGTCATCTACTGTTCTTAGCTACGAGTTGCGGCTGCCGGCGGCGGGGCAGCCGGCGCGGTTTCCCGGCGGCGCGTCCCGTCACTGGCAGGTCATGGACGGACGCCCCCGGTTTCAGGGCTTCCAATGACCAGGTTCAGGGCACACCGGAAAAAACCGGTGGGCCTTTTTCTCCAGTCTAATTGAACGCTCCGGCTACCATGGCCTCATGACATTACGGCCGGGTCCGGGACCCCGCCCGCCCCTCACGGCAGGACAGCGGCTGCGGCAGGCCGCCAATGTGGTCAACGGCAGCACCCTGGCCGGCGTTGTGGTGGCACTGGCCGCCAGGACCCGGCTCAGCGCCGGCCCGCGGGGCCTGATCCTGGCCGAAGGGTATGCGTGGCGGCTACCGGTTGCCGGTGCTTTCACGCTGGGCAACGTGGTCCTGTGCCGCGGGAGCACAGCAGGAATGCTGGCCCGGCCAGCGCTGCTGGGCCATGAGGAGCGCCACTGCACGCAGTATGCCTGGTGCCTGGGCCTGCCCTTCATCCCGTTGTACCTGTTGGCTGCCGGCTGGTCCGTGGCGCGCACCGGAAACCCCGGAACGGGCAACGTCTTTGAGCGCAACGCCGGGCTGGCCGCCGGCGGCTACCCCGTGCACACGCCACCCCGGAAGGCCGTTGCTGGTGCGGTCCGACGGCTTTTTGGCTTCTTCCCACCCCCGCCACCACGTGTTCAAAGGAGAACCGTATGAGTAGCAACCAGCTGTTCGAAACATCCGGACCCATGCCAGGGACCGTGACCGTCACGGGCACGGGCTGGGCCGATGCCGCGCCGGACCTGATGGTGGTCGCCATTGGCGTGGAGAGCCGCGCTCCGTCCGTGGACGAGGCCTATACCGCCGCCGGCCGGGCCCTGTCCGCTGTGGCCGCCACCTTCAAAGGCAACGGCGTGGCCCCAGCCGATATCCGGACCACGGGGCTCGGCGTCCGTGCTGACCTGGTCTGGCGCGATGGCGAGGGCCAGCGGGTGGCAGGCTACATTGCCACCAGCTCGCTGTCAGTCCAGCTCCGGGACATGGAGTCCGCGTCGGCAACGGTCTCGGCCGCAGCAGCAGCCGGCGGCAACGACGTGCGCCTGCACAACCTCCAGTTGGCCATCCTGGACGACGCAGCGGTGCGTGCCGGTGCCCGCGACGCTGCCTGGCGCAACGCCCAGGCCGCAGCATCCCAGTTCGCAGCCCTCGCTTCCGCCCGGCTGGGCAGGGTGGTGTCCGTGGCGGAGCGGGGCCCTGAAGCGGGGCCGGTGCCCGTGGCGGGCCTGCAGCGGGCGGCTGCGGTGGAGAGCGTCGCCATTGAGGCGGGCGAGGACAGGGTGGAGGCCGCCGTCACCGTGGTCTGGGAACTCGTCCCGGAATCCTAGGGCTCCACCGCGGCGCCTCCTTGACAATCATTCGAACATACCTTCGAATGGAAGCCATGAGATGGGATGCGCAAGCACTGGTACCGGCACCGGACCCCGGCACGGCGGGAGCAGCTCCGGCGCTCCTGCCCCTGGCGGGCCTGGTCCGCTCCGTCACCACTCCGGAGTTCGCCGGCATCACGTTCCATGAGGTCACCGCCAAATCGGTGCTCAACAAGGTGCCGGCGGGATCCCGGATGCCGTTCGAGTGGACGGTCAATCCCTACCGCGGCTGCAGCCACGCCTGTGTGTACTGCTTCGCCCGGAAAAGCCACACCTACCTGGATTTCGACGCGGGCCTGGACTTCGACAGCCAGGTGGTGGTCAAAGTCAACGCCGCCGAGGTGCTCCGCAGCGAACTGTCCAAGCCGTCGTGGAAGGGCCACCAGGTGGCCCTGGGAACCAATACCGACCCCTACCAGCGCGCCGAAGGCCGGTACAAGCTGATGCCGGGGATCATCGCCGCCCTGGCAGAGACCGGCACGCCGTTCTCCATCCTGACCAAAGGCACCCTGCTGGGCCGGGACATTCCGTTGCTTAAAAGCGCTGCCTCGCAGGTTCCGGTGGGCCTGGGCATCTCGCTGGCGATGACGGACGAAGAGCTGTCCGAAGCCATTGAACCCGGCACCCCGGGGCCGCGCGCCAGGCTGAAACTGGTCTCCCGGCTGCGGGAAGCCGGCCTGCCCTGCGGCGTGATGGCCATGCCCATCCTGCCCTGGCTCTCCGACAGCGACGAGGCCCTGGATTCACTGTTCTCGGCGCTGGCAGCTGCGGGCGCCACGGGGGTCTCCGCCGGCGCCCTGTACCTGAAGCCCGGCACCCGCGAATGGTTTATGCAATGGCTCGCCGCCAGGCACCCGGAGCTTGCCGGCAAGTACCGGCGGCTGTACGGCACGGGGTCCTACGCTTCCAAGGAATACCGCACCTGGCTGGCGGCCAAGGTCCGGTACTTCAAGGCGCGGCACGGCTTCACGGGCACGTCCGGCTTCAGCCATGATGACGTGGACGATCCCCGCGGCGAGGAGGCACAGTACCCGGCCGGCAGCATCCCGGAACCCGGGGCGGCCAACCACCGCCGTGCTGGGCAGCATGCCCCGGCCGCGGGTCCGAGCGCCGGGCCGGCGGGGCAGGACGCCCTCTTCTAGGCCTGCCGCATCCTATCTGCCGGGTCCAGTCCTGCCGGATCCAGTCCTGCCGGGTCCAAGCCTGCCGGGTCCAAGCCTGCCGGGTCTAAGCCTGCCGCGCAGCTTCGCCGGCAACACCCAGCTCTGCGAGCAGGGCCCTGACGATCGGAAAGTCCGCCGGAATCCACGGCAGGGCCAGGATCGCTTCCGGATCCGCCAGCGGCAGCCAGCGCAGCTCGTTGTGGTCCTCCAGAGGCTCCGGCTCACCCGTGACGATCTCCGCCAGCCACACCCGCATGCTGGCCTTTGCGTTCAGGGGCCAGCCCGTGGCCTCCGGTGCCGGCAGCTCAGCGCCCAACCGGGCTGCTATTCCAAGTTCCTCGGCAAGCTCCCGCACCAGTGCATCGTCGGGGCTTTCGCCGGGCTCAACCTTGCCGCCGGGGAACTCCCACAACCCTGCAAGCTGCTCCGGTGCGCTTCGGCGCGCCACGAGCAAACGGGCCGGTTCGGCCAGGCTGTCCACCAGGGCTCCGCCCACTACCTGTATCAGTCCAGTCACCGCCCCATTCTATGAGGGACAATGGAAGGACCGGGCAGCGCGCCGCACGGGCGGGAATACCGCAGCCGGCGCCGCGGTTTCCGCAAAAGGCCCACCCCGTAGCACCGCCCCACTGCCGTGGCATGTCCCACCATTAAGCACCACGTTCGAGAAGCAGGCACATGAGCAGCGACCTCCGCACGTCCACGGCGTCCCCGGCCACCTCCTCCTTCCTTGCCATGGCCATCATCGCCCTGGCCATGGGCGGGGTGGGGATCGGGGTCACGGAATTCACCATGATGGGGCTGCTCAAGGAGGTGGAGCAAGGCCTGGGGATTTCCACCCCGGAGGCCGGCCACCTGATTTCCGCCTATGCCCTGGGCGTGGTGGTGGGCGCGCCGCTGCTGGCGGCGGTGGGAGCCAAGCTGCCGCGCAAGCAGCTGGCACTGGGCCTGATGCTGTTCTTCACGCTGGCCAACCTCACGTCCTACCTGGCCCCCGACTACGGCACCATGCTGCTGTCCCGGTTTGCCGCCGGCCTTCCGCACGGCGCATTCTTCGGTGTCGCTGCCGTCATCGCCGCATCCCTGGTGCCAGCGTCCCGGCGCGGCTGGGCCATTTCAATGGTGATGGCCGGCCTGAGCATCTCCAACGTGGTGGGTGTCCCCTTCGCCACCTGGCTGGGCCAAACCTACGGCTGGCGGCTGCTGTTCATCCTGGTGGGCGCCATTGGCCTGGTCACCATGGCCCTGATCTGGAAGTTCGTGCCGTTCCAGGCGGCCCACCCGGACGCGAGCATCAGGCGTGAACTCGGCGCACTGAAACGGATCCAGGTGTGGCTGGCCATCGCCATCGGCATCGTGGGCTTCGGCGGGTTCTTCGCCACCTACACCTACATCGCCCACACCATGACACTGGTGGCCGGGATCCCGTCGTCGCTGATCCCGCTGGTGGTAGCCCTCTATGGGCTGGGCATGGTGGCCGGCAACGTGGTGGGCGGCCGACTGGCCGACAAATCCGTGATGGGGACCATCTACAAGGTGCTGCCCGGCGTTGCCGTGGCACTGGTGGTCTACGCGGTGGCCGTGCACTGGCCCTGGTCCGCCTACGTCATGGTGTTTGTGGTGGGAGCCGCCGGGTCCATGCTGATCCCGGCCCTGCAGACCCGGCTGCTGGACGCGTCCCCGGACGCCCCCTCGCTGGCCTCGTCCCTGAACCACGCGGCCCTGAACGTGGCCAACGCCCTGGGTGCGTTCCTGGGCGGCGTGGTCATCGCCCTCGGCTGGGGCTACGTCGCCCCGGCCCTGGTCGGTGCGGTGCTGGCCCTCCTGGGCTTCGGCGTCGCCATCCTCAGCGGCCTCCTGGAACGCAAAAAGCCGCTGACCGCCTGAGCCCGGGTTGGACTCCTGGGATTATTCGCCGGTATCCGACCGGTTGAGGTCCGGTTCCAGGTAGATGACCCTGGCGATGGGCACTGCTGCCCGGATCCGCGCCTCGGTCCTGTCGATTTCCCGGGCGATCTGCCGGCCCGTCTCCGTGCTGTCCACGGCGATCTTGGCTGCCACCAGCAGTTCATCGGGTCCAAGGTGCAGGGTCTTGAGGTGGATGATGCGGCCGCCGTCGGCCTCGATGGCGGCCCTGATGCGCTCCAGGTCCTCTTTACCGGCGGACTCCCCCACCAGCAGGGACTTGGTCTCCATGGCCAGGACCACGGCGATGGCCACCAGCAGGAGACCAATCATGCCAGTGCCGGCGGCGTCCCACACCCCGTTCCCTGTCAGCAGGGTCAGGCCCACCCCCATCAGGGCGAAGGCCAGGCCTATAAGGGCGCCAAAGTCCTCGAGCAGGATGACGGGCAGTTCCGGCTGTTTTGCGCTCCGGATGAACTTCACCCAGGTCTGCTTGCCGCGGACGGTGTTGGATTCGCGGATCGCCGTCCGGAACGAAAGGGATTCCGCCACGATCGCGCCCACCAGCACGGCCAGTGGCACCCACCAGAAGCTGCCCTCGATGGGATGCGGTTCCAGGAATTTTTCGTAGGCCTCGTAGAGGGCAAACAGGCCACCGACGCTGAACAGCACAATGGCAACGATAAATGCGTAGATGTAGCGCTCCCGGCCGTAGCCGAACGGGTGCTCCGGGCTGGCAGCACGCCGGGACTTCTTTCCGCCCACCAGCAGCAGGAGCTGGTTGCCGGAGTCCGCCAGCGAGTGGATGGCTTCGGCCAGCATCGACGAGGACAGCGTCAGCAGGTACGCCACGAACTTGAGGACGGCGATGCCCAGGTTCGCGGCCAGGGCCGCCACGATCGCTTTGGTACCGCCATTGGCAGCCACGGTGGCTTCCACCTCTCCAGGATCAGGAATCCAGCACTTATTACGGACCCAGCTTGGCTCCGCCCATGCATTACCGTACCCGGCCGGAACCTGGAGCGCACGGCAGTGCGGCCCGGCGGCGCCTTACCGGTCAGCTGGCTGTGCGGCTGGCTCCTGCTGCGAGCGGGCGCTGGCGTAGAGGCACACGGTGGCCGCGGTGCCGAGGTTGAGGCTTTCGGCAGCGCCGTAGATGGGGACCGCCACCCGATGCTCGGCCAGGGCCAGTTCGTCCTCCGAGAGGCCCTGCGCCTCGTTGCCGAACAACCAGGCCGTGGGGGCCGCCAGGTCGTAGCCGGTCTCCGGCCCGTCACCGGTCAGCCTGCGCCGGGCACTGCCGTCCTGGAGCGTGTCCAGGTTCAGGGCGCCATAGCCGTCGGCGGCGAGGACCCCGATCCCCCGTTCCTTGCAGGCCGCCACCACTTCCGCCACGTCTGCACCGATGACCACCGGAAGGTGGAAAAGCGAGCCTGCCGTGGAGCGGACGGCTTTGGGATTGTAGATGTCCACGCTGGAACCGGTCAGCACCACGGCGTCCGCCCCGGCGGAGTCGGCGGCCCGGAGGACCGTCCCGGCGTTCCCCGGGTCCCGGACCTGGCACAGGACGGCAATCAGGCGTGGGCCGACGTCGAGCACGTCAGTGAGGGACACATCCACAAAGCGGCAGACGGCCACAATTCCCTGCGGGTTGACGGTGTCCGCCATGGCTGCCAGGACATCCTCGGTTGCCAGCCGCGCATCGGTGCCCTCCGCGAGCCCATCAAACTCCGGGTAGCGGTCCAGGCAGGCCTCACTGGCAAACACTTCGGTCACGATGCCCGGCGCACCTGCGGCCAGCCGCTGCTGGTGCAGCTTCAGGGCTTCCCGCACCGTCTGGGGGCCTTCCACCAGGAATTCGCCGCGCCTTAAACGGGCCGGGCGCCCTGCAAGTTTCGCCACGTCCCGGACCCGATCTGCTCGGGGGTTGGAAAGTGGAAAATCTTGCGGGCGCCCGGTTTCGTTCATATAAGAACTGTAATGGCTGCTGCCACCCGTTCCTGAACTGCCGTTTCCCGAAGGAACGCTTTGCTGCTACTCGGCTGCTGCAGCCTTCTTGGCGGCAGGCTTCTTCGCAGCGGGCTTCTTCGCAGCAGGCTTCTTCTTCTCGGCCTTCGGCGCTGCGGCTTCAACCTGGACGGCCGGAGCGGACGTGTCGGCGGGCAGCGAGTTCTTGGCAACCTGGACCAGCGCGGCGAAAGCGTTGGCGTCCGAGACGGCCAGCTCGGCCAGCATGCGGCGGTCAACCTCAACCTCAGCGGCCTTCAGGCCCTGGATCAGTCGGTTGTAGGTGAGGCCGTTGGCGCGGGATGCAGCGTTGATGCGCTGGATCCACAGGCGGCGGAAGTCGCCCTTCTTCTTCTTGCGGTCGCCGTAGCTGTACACAAACGAGTGCAGCAGCTGCTCTTTGGCCTTGCGGTACAGGCGTGAACGCTGACCACGGTAACCCTTTGCGCGCTCAAGAATAACCCGACGCTTCTTGTGGGCGTTTACCGCCCTCTTCACACGTGCCACGTGCGTACTCCTTCGAAAATCTGATCCCAAGCATCTACTGCCGGTTTCCCGGCGGCCTGAGAAGGCTTTTTGGTAGCTGACCGGCTGCCGGTTGGCGGCCCGTCAAAGAACTTGGAAATTAGATGCCGAGCATCTTCCGGATGACCTTGGCGTCGCCCTTGAAGACGATCTTGTCGCCGGCGAGGCGGCGGGTCAGCCTGGAGGACTTGTGCTCGAGGTAGTGGCGGCGGTTGGCCTGCTGGCGGCGCAGCTTGCCGCTGCCGGTCAGCTTGAAGCGCTTCTTAGCACCACTGTGGGTCTTCATCTTCGGCATGGGAACCGATCTCCTTACGTGTCCGCAGGCTGGGCCTGCAGTTCTATCGAGCAGCCACCCTTACGGGCGGCGTGCTGGTTGCTGGCTGCCGGCGGGACTTACCGCCGGCAGTTGTGGACTAAGTGGTTTTCTTCGCAGCCGGCTTCGGCGCTGCCTTGGGGGCAGGGCGTGCAGCAGGCTTGGGGGCAGCAGGCCGGGCCATCGGCTTCGGCACAGCAGCTGGCTTGGGAGCGGCAGCCGGGGTGGCGGCTTCCGTCTTTTCAGCAGCAGCAGGCTTGGCAGCCGGGGCGGCGGCCTTCGGGGCTGCAGCCTTGGGGGCAGCGGCCTTCGGCGCAGCGGCCCTGGAAGCAGCAGCCTTCGGCGCGGCGGCCTTGGTGGCCTCCTGCTTGGGGGCTTCCTGCTTCGGAGCCTCCTGCTTGGGGGCTTCAGCCGGTGCCGCGGCGGCTTCGGAAGGTTCGACGGCGGCTGCCGGCTTTTCCTCCGGAGCCTCGACTGCTGCGGCGGGTTCGGTGGTGATGGCGAAGCCCTCGGGCAGCAGGTCCGCGAGGGACTGCGTGAAGGGTGCCTGGTCATCGCCGGAAACGTCGATGTGGCCGCCCGTTGCCCGGGCTTCGTTCTGTGCCTTGGACTCGGCGCGCTGGGTGGCACGGCGGGCTTCGGCCTTGGCCTCAGCCTTGTTCTTGAGCGGGCCAACCACCATCACCATGTTGCGGCCGTCGATGCGGGGGCTGGACTCCACCACACCGACTTCAGCGACGTCGTCGGCGAAGCGCTGGAGCAGGCGGATGCCCATCTCGGGACGCTGCTGCTCACGGCCACGGAACTGGATCATGGCCTTGACCTTGTCCCCGGCGCCGAGGAAGCGGAGGGCGTGGCCGCGCTTGGTCTCGTAGTCGTGGGTGTCGATCTTCAGGCGGAAGCGGATTTCCTTCAGAACGGTGTTCGTCTGGTTCTTCCGGGCTTCACGGGCTTTGACAGCGGCTTCGTACTTGTACTTGCCGAAGTCCATCAGCTTGCACACCGGAGGCTTGGCCTGCGGCGCAACTTCAACGAGATCAAGATCGGACTCGGCAGCCAGGCGCAGTGCATCATCAATACGGACGATTCCTACCTGTTCACCTGCAGGGCCGACCAGCCGCACCTCGGGGACGCGGATACGCTCATTGATTCTTGGCTCGCTAATGTTAAAGCTCCTGTGTTTGTTGTGGATTCCGGCAAATAGAGAAGGCCCCCAATTGCCGGAGCAATCGAAGGCCTCTGAAAGGTTGGCTGGACTGCCCCACTAAGGGACTGCCCGCACACACCGGCTACTGCCGGCGCCATGCCCAACCAGGTACCCGGCAACCTTGCGTCCATCAGATGTTCAGGAACATCGAAGGACAACGGCTGACGCGGGTGGGAGAGAACTCCGCTTGCAAACTGCATGCCATTCTACAGAAAAAGATTCCTGTCAACGCCGCGGGGCGCCGCAGGAATCCGATCGTAAGGACAATCTCTGAAATAACAGCATCCAGTCGGTCTGTGTCAAGCTTACCAGTATGAGCACCCCAGACAGTAATTCACATGTTTTCGAGCCTGCAGCTGACGCCGGCGGCGTCTCGCAGCAGATCCGGGACATTTCCGAAGTTCCGGCCATTGAGGTCATCACCACCGCCGCCGTGCACCTGATGAGCGCGGCCGCCGTCAAGCTGGGCCTCGCCGCCGAGGAAAACGCCGAAGAGCTCAAGGACCTCGACGAGGCCCGGAAGCTGATCCACGCCCTGGCCGGTCTGGTAACCGCCGCGGCACCCGAGATCGGCTCCCAGCACGCGGGCCCGTTGCGTGATGGCCTGCGGTCGCTGCAGCTGGCCTTCCGCGAGGAATCCCTGATCCAGGATCCGCCGGGCAAGGGTCCGGGCGAGAAGTTCACCGGCGCCGTCAACTGACGGACGCCTTCCGGGGCGCCGGCTCCGGAGACTGATGACCACCACGGCGGCGGCCGGCCCACACGGGCCTGCCGCCGCCGTCGTTTGTTAACCAACCGGCTCTACGGGCCTGGCGGCTGCGCCCGCGGTCCGGCTCAGGGAGCAAGTCCAGCCCGGGCAGCTGCACCGGCCACTGAAACGAGTGCAGCAGTGCAGCTCAGGCGGTTGCGCGTCGCCGGCGGACCTGCTGAAGCACCAGTCCCACCAGGCACAGCAGGACTCCGGCGGTGCCGACGGCGAAGAAGCCGCCGGACGGACCGACACCGTCGATGAATACCCCGGCAAGCGGCGCGCCCAGGGCAACGCCGCCGGTCAGTGCAGAGCCGTACCAGCCCATGGCTTCGCCGCGGCGTTCCTCCGAGACCAGATCCGCGACCTTCTCCGACGCGGAGGACAGCACCGGCGCGCAGAGCAGGCCGGGAAGCAGGGAGACCAGCGCCAGGGTCCAGGTATCGTGCGCGAAGCCCATGGGGATGGTGAAGGCGGCCATTCCGAGCAGCAGCAGGATGGGTGACACGGGCCGGTGCATGGCACCGTAAATCAGTCCACCGACCACGGACGCGGCGCACCAGAACAGGAAAACAATCCCGATTTCGCCCTGGTGTCCGCCACCTTCCAGGGCAGCGACGATGCCCACATCGGTGCCGCTGAGGACCATCCCGGTTCCGGCTGCCACGGCGAACAGGGCGGCCACGGTCGCCGTGAACCAGGCGAAGTTGTGCGCCACCCGTCCCCGGATCCCCGGGGCTGGGGCACCTGCCGGCACCAGTTCCGCCGCCGCCTCCTGAAGGTGGGCCGGGGCCGCGGCCACCACTGCCGCTTCGGCGGCGTGGCGCTCGTCCCGGCTGCGCTCCCCCTCGGCGTCTGCGGTCTGGGCCGGGCTGCGGGTGGGTGGGTTGAACCACATGAGGAACAGGCCGGCGAAGGATGTGGCCAGGCCTACAACGGTGAGGCCGGCGACGGTGTGGCCGCTGGTGGCAATGATGGCGCCGGCGGCCGGGCCGATCATAAACACCAGTTCGGTGGTGATCGCGTCGAGGGCGAAGGCCGTGCGGCGCTGGTCCCCCTCAGCGAGGATGCCCAGCGATTGGCGGACCACGCTGAAGATGGGGAGGGTGAGCAGGCCGCCCACAAACACCAGGGGCAGCAGCCACTGGTACGGGACGTGGGGCACCACGGTCCAGATGACCGCTTCGGAAACCACGGATGGTATGAGAGCCTTCCGCAGGCCCACGGTGTCCACCCGGCGGCCGCGCCACGGCGCGCCAACGGCGATGCCGATGGTCATCACGGCGGCGGCGGCTCCGGCGGCGGCATAGCCCTGGTCCAGGGTGAGGACGATGTGCAGGGTCAGCAGCACGCCGGCTGCGGAGTGGGGAATACGGGCGATCATGCCCACCAGCAGCAGGCGCCGGATGGGTTGGACGGCGAGCAACTCCCGGTAGAGAGCGAAATTCACGAAAATGATCCTTAGGTCTGCCGCAGCCTCCCGGGGTTTCCCGCCTGGCTGCCGGCTAGTGTGTGGCGCGCCTCAACTTGACCTCGATCGAGTCGACCCGCTCCCCAAACAATACATTCCGCGACCACTCGCCCTGGAGCCCCGCCACCAGCTGCTGTACCCCGGCAGCGTCCAGCCCGTCCGCCAGGTAGAGCACCACCTGCAGCTCGGGACCGGCGCCGCCACCGGCAAGGGTTGAGCCGTCCGCTGCGGCGGCGCCCACTCCCCTGCCGGGTTTCAGCTGAAGGTCCCGGACGGCGGGGAAGGCCGCTGCAGCCTGCCGCATTTCGGTGGCCAGTTCCGCGTCCGCGTAGGACGGCGACCAGGAGTGCTGCTGGGCCAGCGCCCACAGGCCCGGTCTGCGGACCACAAAGGTGACCCCGGCCCCTGGGTCAAGCACCATAAGCTCGGCGCCCTCTGCCACCGCGGACAGCGCGGCCCTGGCGGCGTAGACGGCCACCGGCCGGGCGTCCGGGTGCCAGGCCGAAAGGGCCCCGGCTGACGTGAAGGCCGGCATGGCCGTCCGTCCGTCCGCGGCTTTGAGGGTGACCAATGCCATGTCGGCCTGCTTGTCGGCGTGCAGCCCCGAGTCCGTTTCGGCTTCCTCGGCCAGCTGCGCAACGATCGGGATAAACACCCGGGCCGTGGCCAGCGAAGCCACGACCCCGGCTTCGTCGCCGGTGCCGGACCGGAGTGCCGCGACGGCGGCGAGGTAACCGGCGTCGGCAGCGCCGTCGTCGTCGTCGAAATTGTGGATCCGGGCGTCATCGCCGGCCAGGCTGCGGCCTGCCCAGGGCTGTCCGGCAGAGTCGGCGGCGCCGCCGGCACCGGCCAACGCGGCGGCGATATGCCCGGGCAGGTGCCGGGGCGCGGGGCTGTCCGGACCGGACTCTCGGCTTGTCATGCGGTTTCCCTGTTGCGCCTCAGCGGCGGCCGGCAACGTCGAGGGCTTCGGGCAGGGTGAAGGCGCCGGCGTACAGGGCCTTGCCCACAATGGCACCTTCGACGCCCAGCGGAACCAGCGAACGGAGGACCTTGAGGTCCTCGAGGCTGGAGATGCCTCCCGAGGCGACGACGGGCTTGCCGGTCTTCTCCACCATCCGGCGGAGGAGCTCCACGTTGGGGCCCTGCAGGGTGCCGTCCTTGGTGACGTCCGTGACCACGTAGCGTGCGCAGCCGGCGTCCTCAAGGCGTGCCAGGACGTCCCAGAGGTCCCCGCCTTCCTTGGTCCAGCCGCGGCCCGCCAGTGTAGTGCCGCGGACGTCGAGGCCCACGGCGATCCGGTCGCCGAAGCGGTCGATTGCCCGGCGGGTCCAGTCGGGGTTCTCCAGCGCGGCGGTGCCCAGGTTCACGCGCGCGACGCCCAGGTCAAGGGCAGCTTCGAGGCTTTCGTCGTCGCGCAGCCCGCCGGACAGTTCCACTTTGATGTCCAGCCGGCCCACCACTTCGCGGAGCAGTTCCGCGTTGGACCCCCGGCCGAAGGCTGCGTCGAGGTCCACCAGGTGCACCCACTCGGCACCTTGGTCCTGCCAGTTCAGCGCGGCTTCCAGCGGGGTGCCGTAGCTGGTTTCGCTGCCGGCCTCGCCCTGGACCAGCCGGACGGCCTGTCCATTAACAACGTCGACGGCGGGCAGCAGTTCCAGGACCGGCAGGTCGTTTGCGGTGGTCATCAGTTTCCTCAGGGTTGGGTGACGGAGTACGCGGGCCCGGTCAGGAGCCAGGCAGGGTCAGGAGATACGCGGCCACCAGCGACATCGCGGCCAGGACGTAGAACGAAACCTGGGTCCAGAGCGGTTTGGCCTGCTGGCGGAAGGACAGTGCGCCGCCCACCAGGAGACCGGCCAGGCCCATCAGGACAATGGACCACATTCAGGAATCGCCGCCGGCCGCGGGCTGGGCAGCGGTTTCGGCTGGGGTGGCATCGCTGGTTGCGGGGCGGCGCAGGGCGTCCACCCAGTTGCGCAGCAGCCGGGCTCCGGCGTCGCCGGACTTTTCCGGGTGGAACTGGGTGGCGCACAGCGGCCCGTTCTCCACCGCGGCTATGAAGGGGGCGCCGTGCTCGGACCAGGTCACCAGGGGCGCCGCCATACGCGGCTGGATGATGTCGAAGTTCCATTCCTGCACCCCGTAGGAGTGCACAAAGTAGAAGCGTTCGTTTTCGACGCCGGCAAACAGTTTGGAGCCGGCCGGGGACTTCACGGTGTTCCACCCCATGTGGGGCACCACCTCGGCGGGCAGCAGTTCCACCTTGCCGGGCCATTCGCCGATGCCTTCAGCTTCGGTGCCGTGCTCCACACCGGCTTCAAAAAGCACCTGGAGTCCTACGCAGATGCCCAGGACCGGGCGTCCGCCGGCCACCCTGCGGCCGATCAGGCGGATCCCGTCCACGGCTTTGAGCTCGCGCATCACCGTTTCAAAGGCGCCGACGCCGGGCACCACCAGGCCGTCCGCGTTCAGCACGTCCCCGGGCTTGGCGCTCAGGATGACCTCGGCTCCGGCACGCTCAAGGGCGCGGACGGCGGAGCGTACGTTCCCGGAACCGTAGTCAAGCACGGTGACGGTGGGTTTGCCCTGGGGCGACTCGAGCCGCTGGGCTGCCGAGGGGTCGATGATCGCGCCGTCCTTGAGGATCCGGCCCGTCACAGGGCGCCCTTGGTGGACGGGATGCCTTCAACGCGGGGGTCGGGTTCCACGGCCGCGCGCAGGGCCCGGGCGAACGCCTTGAACTGTGCCTCCACGATGTGGTGCGGATCGCGGCCGGCCATGACGTTCATGTGCAGGCAGATGCCGGCGTGCAAGGTGATGGCTTCGAAAACGTGGCGGGTCAGGGACCCGGTGAAGTGCCCGCCGATCAGGTGGTACTCCTGGCCTGCGGGCTCGCCGCCGTGCACCAGGTAGGGCCGGCCCGAGACATCAACAACGGCGTGGGCAAGGGCCTCGTCCAGCGGGACAGTGGCTTCGCCGAAGCGCCGGATCCCGGCCTTGGTGCCCAGGGCGGTGCGGAGGACTTCCCCGAAGGTGATGGCGACGTCTTCGACGGTGTGGTGGACGTCGATGTGGGTGTCACCGGTGGCCTTGACGGTCATGTCGATCAGCGAGTGCTTGCACAGTGCTGTGAGCATGTGGTCGTAGAACGGCACCGAGGTGTCGATGTCCGATACACCGGTGCCGTCAAGGTTGATCTCCACGAGCACTGACGATTCACTGGTGGCACGCTCCATGCGTGCGGTCCGGGACTCGGCTGCGTTCGATCCGGTGGAACTCATGGTCAAGGGTCCTTTGAGGGAAGTGGGGGTGGTGGGACGGGGTGCGCCCTGTTGGTCAAGTCTAGGCGCGAAGCCCGGGCGTCCCGGCAAGGATGCTCTCCAGGGCGGACAGGAACGCCGTTGTTTCCTTCTCCGTGCCCGCAGTGACGCGCAGGTGTCCGGGGATCCCGACGTCCCTGATCAGCACGCCGGCGTCCAGGAGTTCCTGCCAGACCTGGTGCGGGTCCGTGAGGCCGCCGAAGAACACGTAGTTCGAGTCGGACGCCGCGGGCTTGAGGCCCAGCAGCTCCAGCCCGGCCACGATGCGGTCGCGCTGGACCATGATGTCCTGCACGTCCGCCATCAGGGCCTCGCGGTGCTCAAGTGCGGCAAGGGCAGTGGCTTGCGTGATGGCTGACAGGTGGTACGGCAGCCTGACCAGGCGGAGGGCGTCGGTGACTTCCGGGGCCGCCGCCATGTAACCGAGCCGGGCGCCGGCCAGGGCGAAGGCCTTGCTCATGGTGCGGGTGACGATCAGGCGTTCCCGGCCAGGCAGGAGGGTGAGGGCGCTGGGTGTGCCCTCGTGGGCAAACTCGTGATACGCCTCGTCGACGATGACGATGGTCTGGCTGTCGTTGCCGGCTTCGTAGACAGCCTCAACCACGTTCAGGCCCAGCCCGGTTCCCGTGGGATTGTTAGGTGAGCAGAGGAAAACGACGTTAGGCTGCAGCTCGCGCACCTGGCGGGCAGCCGACTCCGCGCTGAGGCCGTACCCTTCGGCGCGTACCCCTGCGATGTATTCGGTATCCGTGCCGCTGGCCAGGAGCGGGTACATGGAATACGTGGGAGGAAAACCCAGGGCGGTCCGGCCGGGGCCGCCAAACGCCTGCAGGATCTGCTGGAGGACCTCGTTGGAGCCGTTGGCGGCCCAGAGGTTGGCCTCGTCCAGGCCGTGCCCCAGGTATTCCGCCAGGGCCTTCCGCAGATCGGTGAATTCGCGGTCCGGGTAGCGGTTGAGCCCGGCAGCGGCCTCGGTGACTGCTGCGCTGATGGCGGCACGGACGTCCGCCGGGACGCCATGGGTGTTCTCGTTGACGTTGAGCAGGATGGGAACATCCAGCTGGGGGGCCCCGTAAGGGGTCAGCCCACGGAGGTTGCTGCGGAGGGGAAGCCGGTTCAAACGCTCTAGCTGGTCATTCACCTGAACAGTTTAGTGGCCCTGCCCGGCCCCGGAAAATGTGACGGTCCGGGACTGCCATCCTGCGGGTGGGGTGTCCTTGTTTCCAGCCGTTGGTGCTGGCCCGAACGTGGGAACGAACAGCCCGCACGTGCGTTCGAATAAGCTAGTACGTGGGGACGAAGAGCTGCTGGCCGGGGAGGACTGCTCCGCCGGTGAGGTTGTTGAGCTGCACGATGTCCGCAATGACGTCCCGCGCGTCCCGGTCCGGAGCCACATAGCCGGCAATGGCCCACAGTGAGTCGCCCGGCTGGACGGTCACCGACACCGAGGGCGTGGGGGCGAGATCCGCAACGGAGTCGGACGCTTTGGCCGGCGAGGTGAAGAAGCCGGCCAGGGAGAGCAGGACCGCTGCCAGCAGCATCAGCGGGATGCCCACCAGGACAATCCGGCCGCGCCGGGTGAGGCGGAGCGGCGGCAGGGCCTTTGAAGCCTTGGAACGGGAAACCCCTGCACGCGGAACCTGGCGGATGGAAGCCGCGGGGTGTGCAACCACGGGAAGTGAAACCTGGGTGAGTGATGTAGCTGACATGAACTGAGCCCTCCTGGACCGTACTGTGCTGCCCGGTTGTCCTTCCCAGCAGCCACGCCCCGGCGTATCCGGCATCTTCTTCGAACGGGGCAAGCAAGGAATAGAACACATATTCGAACTTTGCTTCTTCAGTTTTAGCATCTATCAACGAACAATGTCGAGACTCGCTAGAACAAATGTTTGAAAAAGCCTTGTGGCTGGCCTAGTTTTGAACCAACGAACATCCACCTCTGAAGTTGATCACCAGGGTCTGACAATGAGGACGGGACCAACCGGCCCGGGGGCACGGACAGCCCGGTGGCAACCGAAAGGCATTGGCGAATATGGCAGCAGCAGCCGCCGGAAGCAGGGCAACCCCGCAACCGAAGAGGACCGCCAAGGGCCTGACCCCCCGGCAGAAGAAAATCCTCGAGACCATCCAGCGGTCCGTCAATGACAACGGCTACCCGCCGTCCATGCGTGAAATCGGCGACACCGTGGGGCTCGCCAGCCTCTCCAGCGTGACGCACCAGCTCTCGCAGCTGGAAAAGCTCGGCTACCTTCGCCGCGATCCCAAGCGGCCCCGCGCCATGGAAGTCCTGATGCCCCTCACGCTGGACGGCGGCGCAGCCACAGCGGAGTCACGCCCGGCCAACGGCGCCTCGGCGGGCGGCGCAACCGTCACCGTCCTGCCCACCGCGCTGGATACGGCCATGGTGCCACTGGTGGGCCGTATTGCCGCCGGCGGCCCCATCCTGGCGGACCAGGTGGTGGAGGACGTGATGCCCCTCCCCCGCCAGCTGGTGGGCCAGGGCGAACTTTTTATGCTCAAGGTCGCCGGCGATTCCATGGTGGACGCCGCCATTTGCGATGGTGACTGGGTGGTGGTGCGCCGCCAGGCGGACGCCGTGAACGGCGATATCGTCGCCGCCCTCCTCGATGACGAGGCAACGGTCAAGACGTTCCGCCAGCGTGACGGCCACACCTGGCTGCTCCCGCAAAACACCCAGTACGAGCCCATTCTTGGTGACCACGCCACCATCATGGGCAAAGTGGTCTCGGTGCTGCGGTCCCTCTGACTGTCGCCAAACTCCTGTTCCCCCGAACTGCCGGTACGGCCGGTGGGCTGGCAGCGTCGCTGCCTGCCCACCGGCCGTACTTGTCTCCGCGTCCGGCCAGGGTCTGCAGCTAGGCGTTTTCCCGGGCCAGCCGCTCCAGGGCGGCCACAGCAGTCTTGGGATCCGTTGTGGCCCAGAACGGGGGCAGCGCCCCGCGCAGGAAGCCCGCATAACGTTCGGTGGCCAGGCGGGAGTCCAGGACTGCAACCACGCCTTTGTCCCCGGTGGACCTGATCAGCCGGCCGGCGCCCTGGGCGAGCCGGATGGCCGCGTGGGTGGCCGAGACGGACATAAAGCCGTTCCCGCCGGCCTGCGCCACGGCGCGGGAGCGGGCGGTCATCAGCGGATCGTCCGGGCGCGGGAACGGGATCCGGTCAATCACCACCAGCCGGCATGAACCGCCGGGCACGTCCACGCCCTGCCACAGCGACATGGTGCCGAAGAGGCAGGTGTCGGGCTCGTCAGCAAACTGTTTCACCAACGCGGTCATGGTGGAATCGCCCTGGCACAGGACTGTCTGTTCCAGTTTGGGCCGCAGCGCCTCCGCCGCTTCCTCTGCCGCGCGGCGGGACGAAAACAGGCACAAGGCTCCCCCGCCGGAGGCCGTAATGAGGGTTTCGAGTTCAGCCAGCGATTCCGGGGAGACCCCGCGCCCGGGCTTGGGCAGGTGCCCTGCCACGTACAGGATGCCTTGCCGCGGGTAGTCGAAGGGCGAGCCGACGTCGATGCCCGTCCAGGTGGGGGCACCTTCCCCCACCAGGCCCAGCCCACCGGCCGCGGGTTCAAACGCCGAGCCAATGGCAAGGGTGGCGGAGGTAAGGACCACGGTGTGGCCGGCAAACAGGCCTTCACGCAGGCGGCCCGCCACTGACAACGGGGCAATGTTCACCAGGACCGGGGCGGTCTCGTCCGGCGGCGAATAGCCCTGGCCGGGATCGAAGGTGCTGGCGCGGGAGAACCACACCACTTCGCGGTTGTCGCGGGCTGTCAGGAGCCGCTCACACAGTTCCAGGATGAGCATCAGCCGGGACCGCGCCAGCTGCCGCCCGCCGTCGGCCGCAGCGCTTCCGTCCGCCTTCGAATCGGACAGCGCCGCCCGGCACGCTTCACGGAGCTGGTCCACACAATCGAGTTGTTCGTCATTAAGCCCGTTGGGCAGCAGGCCGTTGGGGACACCGTCCAGCGCCAACTCCAGGTTGCCGGCGGCGGCGTTGAGCGCATCCACGGTGATGGCCGTGTGCTTCCGGGCTCCCGACGCGGCGGCATGGATCATGGCAACGGACAGCTGGCCGGAGACCGCGCCCGTCACCCGGTCCTGGAGTTCGTGGGCCTCGTCCACCACCACCACGTCATACTCGGGCAGCACGGCAAGGCCCTCGAACGCACTGACGGCCAGCATGGCGTGGTTGGTCACCACCAGGTCCGCCTCGGCGGCGTCCTGTCGGGCCAGCTCGCTGAAGCACTCGGCAGCCATGGGGCACGTCTGTGCCCCCAGGCACTCCATGGAGGTCACGGACACCTGCCGCCACGCCTTGTCGGTCACGCCCGGCAGCAGCTCGTCGCGGTCTCCCGTGGTGGTCTTCTCCGCCCATTCACGCAACCGGACCACTTCGCGGCCCAGCTGGGACGAAGGACCACCCATCGACGCGGCAAAGTGCGGCACGCTGGTGTCTTCCGCCAGGGAGAACAGCTGGCCCTCAGCGGGTTCCTCGGACGGGAAGCCGCCTTCGAGCTTGTGCAGGCAGGCATAGTTGGACCGGCCTTTGACCAGGGCCACTTTGACCGGCCGCTCAAGGGCGGGGGTGATCGCCTTGAGCAGGCGGGGCAGGTCGCGGCCCACAATCTGGGTCTGCAGTGCCAGCGTCGCTGTGGACACCAGCGCCGGTTTGTTGCTTTCGATCGCATGGGCGATCAGCGGGATCAGGTAGGCCAGCGATTTGCCCGTACCGGTACCGGCCTGGACCAGCAGGTGATTGCCGGTTTCGAGGGCGCGGGCCACTTGGCGGGTCATCTCGTGCTGGCCGCTGCGGCTCTGCCCGCCCATGCCGGACACCGCCCGGTCGAGGAGTTCAATGGCGAACTCCTCGCCGGGTGTGCCCGTGGCGCTCCGCCCGGTATCAGTCATTGCTGGCGAATGGTTCGAGCTCGGCCGCAAGGCCTTCCCGGACCATCACCACGGCCCGGGTACCGTTCTCAACGTGGTCAACGCTGATGATCTCGGCATCCGATTCGTGCAGTTTGCTGATCAGGTCCCCGCGGTCGTACGGGATCAGCAGCTCCAGCTTGACGCCGGGCCGCGGGATACCGTCGCTGATGGCCTGCAGCAGCGCGTCGATGCCTTCACCGGTGCGCGCCGAAACCACCACGTGGCGGGGTTCGCGCTGCTTGAGCCGCTCCACCACAAACGGATCCGCGGCGTCGGCCTTGTTCAGCACGATGATCTCGGGGACCTTGCGCGCGTCCACCTCGGTGAAGACCTTGCGGACGGCAGCGATCTGCCCCTCGGGATCGGGGTGCGAGACGTCCACCACATGCAGGATCAGGTCCGAGTCCGCTACCTCCTCCAGGGTGGACCGGAAGGCCTCCACCAGCTGGGTGGGCAGTGACCGGACAAAGCCCACGGTGTCGGCAAGGGTGTAGCCCAGGCCGTCCGCGGTCTCCGCCTTGCGGATGGTGGGGTCCAGCGTGGCGAACAAGGCGTTCTCCACCAGGACTCCGGCATCCGTCAGGCGGTTGAGCAGCGAGGATTTCCCGGCGTTGGTATAGCCGGCAATGGCAACGGATGGTACTTCGTTACGACGGCGGTTGGCCCGTTTGGTTTCCCGGGCGGGCTTCATCGCGGCTATTTCGCGCCGCAGCTTTGCCATCCGGGTCCGGATGCGCCGGCGGTCCAGCTCGATCTTTGTCTCACCGGGACCACGTGAACCCATACCTGCGGCGGCTCCACCCACCTGGCCGCCTGCCTGGCGGGACATCGAATCGCCCCAGCCGCGCAGGCGCGGGAGCAGGTATTCGAGCTGGGCCAGTTCAACCTGGGCCTTGCCTTCGCGGCTCTTGGCGTGCTGGGCGAAGATGTCCAGGATCAGGCCGGTACGGTCGATCACCTTGACCTTGACGATGTCCTCCAGGCCACGGCGCTGGGATGGTGCCAGCTCCGCGTCCACCACCACAGTGTCCGCGCCCGTGGACATCACAATGTCCTTGAGCTCCAGGGCCTTGCCCGAGCCCAGGAACGTTCCGGGGTCCGGTTTGGCGCGGCGCTGGACCAGGCCGTCGAGGACCTCGGAGCCGGCCGTTTCGGCAAGGGCAGCCAGCTCGCGCAGCGAGTTCTCGGCATCGGCGAGGGTCCCTTCGGACCACAGCCCGGCAAGGACCACCCGCTCAAGCCGAAGCTGGCGGTACTCGACTTCGGTGACGTCCTCGAGTTCCGTGGACAGCCCTGCGGTGCGGCGCAGCGCCCGGCGTTCCTCCAGGTCCTGCTGGTCGCCGTCGTAGCTGGAATGCTCCTGCTCCTGGTGGGAGATCGCCTGGGCTTTGCCAAAGACTGCCTTCCCGCCGTCGTCCGACTTCCCGTTGCTGCCGGCCGGCACGTCCTTGGAGAGGATCCGGTCGATCACAGCCTGGATGTCGGCGGGGCTGAGGTCCGAGGCGGCGGGATCGGATCCGGGGTTGGGCTGGTCGGTCATGGTCTCCTTTGAAGATTCGGCATTTCCAGAATAGTGCCGATCGCTGTGCTGTGGTGAAGTCTCTGAGCTGGGGTGACGGCCTGCAGTCATCCATGCCTCCTGTTTTTCGCGCAGCCCCCTGGGCTGCGGTTGGCGTGCCTGCACGGGACATCATGCTTTTGCTCCCGGTGCAGGGAAGAAATAGGGCCGGAAAAGGCAGGAGCGCCAGCCAGGCTGATGCTTCGAGGATTGTCCGGCGGCCGGAACAGCGCCGATCGCGGCTGGTCCGGTGCACGAGCGGAAGGTTGGCTAACCTGCGTCGCTGTGGGACGGGGCACGGGGCGGGCGGGGCCCGGCGCGTGCTACTCGAAGATCAGGAACATGCTCCCAACACTAGCAGAGCGCCAAAGTACGCGGTTTCCCATTACGCTCCAAGGGGAACTATTCTGGCTCGTTATGGAGTCAGCACATTATTTCAGCGCATCACCCGCCGGCCCTTTTACCCGCAAGCCGCTCACCGTGGATCTCGCCGGCGAAACCCGGCACCTCCACACCTCCGCAGGCATCTTCAGCCCTGACGGCATCGATAAGGGAACCGCTGTCCTCCTGGCCGAAGTCCCGGCGCCCTCCCCGCAGGGAAACCTGCTGGACATTGGCTGCGGGTGGGGCCCGATCGCCCTGACCATGGCGCTGCTGGCACCCGAAGCCACAGTCCACGCCGTGGACGTCAATGAACGGTGCATCACGCTGACCAACGAAAACGCGGCGGCCCTGGGGCTGGCCAATGTGGCAGCAGCCCTTCCGGATGCGGTGGATCCGGGGGTGCGCTTCGACACCATCTGGTCCAATCCGCCCATCCGGATCGGCAAGGACGAGCTGCATTCCCTGCTTCGGCTCTGGCTGCCCCGGCTGGCCCCGGGCGGCACCGCCTGGTTGGTGGTCCAGAAGAACCTCGGCTCGGATTCACTTCAGCGGTGGCTTGCCTCGGAGCTGGACGCCACGTTCAGCGTGACCCGCGAATCCACGGCCAAGACGTTCCGGATCCTGAAGGTCAGGAAAGCGTCCCTGTCGCCACAATAACGGCGGGGCCGCTGAGCTCCACGTGTTCGTGGCCGCCGGGCCCGGCGAAGAACTTCACGCCCACCGCACCGCCGGGGACGTTGACCTGCCACGTGTCCGGGGCTTCGGCCCCAGCCCAGTGACGGATGGCCACAGCCGCAGCGCAGGCCCCGGTGCCGCAGGACTGGGTCTCCCCCACGCCGCGCTCGTGCACCCGCATGGTGACCGACCCGACGCCGTTGTGCACCAGCGGGTCGGCGGGGACCACAAATTCGACGTTGGTGCCGTGGGGCGGCACGGGCTCCACGGTGGGCGCTGTGTACAGCCGGGTGGCGCTGAGTTCGGAAAGTTCGGCCAGGGCAACTACGGTGTGCGGATTGCCCATGCTGATTGACAGGGCAGGCCGCGGCACTTCGAGGCCGTCGGCGGTGACCAGCGAGTCCATGGCCTTGGCGGTGGCATCGCCGGGGAAGATGAACTCCCAGGGGCCCATGTCCACCGCGTAGCCGTCGCCCGTCCGGACCACGGTCTTGACGCCGCCGCGCGTGCCGATGGTGAGGGCGCCGCCGTCGGGCAGGTCGATCAGGCCTTCGGCGCGCAGGAAGTGGACAAAGACACGCACGCCGTTGCCGCACATTTCGGACAGTGAGCCGTCCCCGTTCCGGTAGTCCATGAACCATTCGGCGTCGGGGCTGGAGGCCAGCAGGTCGCGGCCTTCGGGCAGGAATCGGGAAGGGACAGCGCGGATGAGGCCGTCCGCACCGATGCCGCGGTGCCTGTCGCACAGCGCAGCAACGTGGTCTGCGCCGATAACGGAGGTTCCCTCAGGATCGGCCACCAGGACGAAGTCGTTGCCGGTGCCGTGCCCTTTGGCGAACCGGAGGCCGGCAAGGTCGGGCAGGGCCGGGGTGGCGGTGTGTGCGGTGGCTGCGTCCATGGGTCCTAGGTTACCGGCCACGGTGCCGGCACCCGAATCAGGCATGCCGGCTGAGCGCAACTGCCTTCGCCGCGAGCTCCGGGTCCTTCCAGTCCAGCCAGTCCACGCGCGGGTCGGCACGGAACCAGGTGAGCTGGCGGCGGGCGAACTGGCGGGTGGCCACGATGGTTTCCTCTGCCGCCTGGGCCTCTGTTGCCACTCCTTCCAGGACGTTGAGGAACTGGGAGTACCCGAGGGCCCTGGCAGCTGTCCTGCCGCGCCGCAGGCCCTCAGCATCGAGCCGCCGGACCTCGGCGGTCAGGCCGTTGGCAACCATGCCGTGCACCCGGTCAGCGAGCCGGACGCGGAGCACCTCCCGGTCCACTGCCAGGCCGATCTGCACGGCCGGCTGGAAGTACTCCCGGCGGGGCATAAAGGCGCTGAACGGGCGGCCTGTGAGCTGCTGGACTTCCAGTGCACGGATGATGCGGCGGTCATCCGTGAGCCGCTCCGCCGACACCGGGTCCACGGCGCGAAGGCGTTCGCGCAGCGACGCCGTTCCCTGGGCTGCAAGGTCCGCTTCCAGCTGCCCGCGAAGTTCGGGGCTGGTGCCGGGGAACTCCAGGACGTCGAGGGCCGCCCGGACGTACAGTCCCGAGCCGCCGGCGAGGATGGCCCGTTTGCCGCGGGCATGGATGGCTGCCACAGTTGCCCGGGCCTGCTCCTGGAAGTCCGCAACGCTCGCTTCCTGGGTGACGTCCATGATGTCCAGCAGGTGGTGCGGCACACCCCGGCGTTCGGCGATGGTGATTTTTGCGGTGCCGATGTCCATGCCCCGGTAAAACTGCATGGCATCAGCGTTGATGACCTCGCCGTCCAGAGCGAGGGCGAGGTCAACAGCGAGGTCTGACTTACCGGAGCCGGTGGGTCCGACGACGGCGATGACGGCCGGGGCTGCCACCGGTCAGCGGGTGCGCAGCGGCAGGGCAGGCATGCCAAGGGACACGCCGGAACCGCCCTTTGCTGCCCCTGGTGCGGGAGCGCCGCAGGAGTCCGCCAGGGACCGGTCCCAGGCGTCCCCGGCGCGTGAGCGCCTGAGGCTGTAGTCCTCCGGAGCAGGATCGGCGACGAGGTGGAAGGCTGCTGCCTCGGTGATGGTGACGGTGACCAGGTCACCCGGACGCGGGGCCGGGGCCCCTGCCGGAACCGAGAAGTGCACCAGCCTCTGGTCCTGGGCACGGCCGGAGAGCCGGTGCGTCTCTTCGGATTTGCGTCCTGACTGTGCGGTGACCAGCACTTCCACCCGGCGGCCCAGTTGGCTGCGGTTCTCTTCTGCGGCGATCCTGTCCTGAAGTGCGGTGAGCCGTTCGAAGCGTTCCTGCACGACGGCCTTGGGCAGCTGGTCAGGCAGGTCGGCGGCGGGAGTGCCCGGCCGCTTGGAGTACTGGAAGGTGAAGGCGGTGGCGAACCGGGACTGCTCCACCACGTCAAGGGTGGCCTGGAAGTCCTCCTCGGTCTCGCCGGGGAAGCCCACGATGATGTCCGTGGTGATGGCGGCATGCGGGATCCGGGTCCGGACCTTGTCCAGGATGCCGAGGAACCTGGCGGACCGGTAAGAGCGCTTCATGGCCCGCAGGACGGCGTCCGAACCGGACTGCAGCGGCATGTGGAGTTGCGGCATCACGTTGGGGGTTTCGGCCATGGCATCGATGACGTCGTCAGTGAAAGCGGCCGGGTGGGGGCTGGTGAACCGGACGCGTTCGAGCCCCTCAATGTCGCCGCAGGCGCGCAGCAGCTTGGAGAAGGCCTGCCGGTCGCCGAATTCCACGCCATAGGAGTTGACGTTCTGGCCAAGCAAGGTGACCTCGATGGCGCCGTCAGCCACCAGGGCCTGGATTTCGGCGAGGATGTCGGTCGGGCGGCGGTCCTTTTCCTTGCCCCGGAGGGCGGGCACGATGCAGAACGTGCAGGTGTTGTTGCAGCCCACGGAGATGGATACCCAGCCCGAGTAGACCGAGTCGCGTTTGGTGGGCAGCGTGGACGGGAAGACGTCCAGTGATTCAAGGATTTCCAGCTGCGCTTCGTTGTTGTGCCGGGCCCGGTCCAGCAATGCCGGCAGCGCACCCACATTGTGGGTACCGAAGACAGCGTCCACCCACGGCGCCTTCTTCAGGATGGTGTCCCGGTCCTTCTGGGCCAGGCAGCCGCCGACGGCGATCTGCATGCCCGGGTTGGCGGCCTTGATGGGGGCCAGCATGCCCAGGTTGCCGTAGAGCTTGTTGTCGGCGTTTTCCCGGACCGCGCAGGTGTTAAAGACCACAACGTCTGCCTGGGCGCCTTCGGCCGGTACGTAGCCGGCGTCCTCCAGCATCCCGGCCATCCGCTCGGAGTCGTGCACGTTCATCTGGCAGCCGAAGGTCCGCACCTGGTAGGTGCGGGCGCCGGCAGGGCCGGAGTGCAGCGGCGGTGCCGGCTCCGCTTCGGTTGCGGGCGCTGCAACGGAACCGTTGCCGGGAAGGGGGGAAGGAATGGTCAAACTCACCTGTTAAGGGTAGCCGCTTACCGGCTGGCCGGTGTCTGCCGCGTGCGCATCGATGACGTCAGCCACAATCCGGAAGGCCTGGGCGGGCTGATACCCCTTGCGGGCGAGCATGGACGCCAGCCGGCGGGTTGTTTTGTCCCGCCCGGCGCGGTCGCCAAGGTCCAGGCCGGGCCGGAGCTTGCGCTCCACCAGGCTCCGGGCTGCCAGTTCCTCGTCGGCGTCGGACAGCTGTTCCAGGGCGGCTTCCGCGGTGTCCGGCTCGATGCCTTTCTCTGCCAGTTCCCGCCGGAGCGCGCCCTTGGCGAGTTTCCGTGACTGCGCGCGGCTGCGGACCCACATGTCCGCGAACTCGGCATCGTTAATGAGCCGAACGTCCTCGAACTTGTCCAGGACGTTTTCTGCGACATCTTCCGGAACGTCCCGTTCGGCCAGCTTGCGGGCCAGCTGGAGCCTGCTTTTGGGTGCCGCCGACAGCTGCCGGTAGACGATGGCCTTGGCCACCGCCTCCGGGTCCGCCTCCGCATCCACCGGGAAGCCGGCGGGTCCGCCTTCTTCCACCTCAGGGGTGGAGCGGCGGGCCCGTCTGCTGCGCGGTTCTCCGAATCCGGTCAACTGCTAAAACCCGTCGACGGCCTTCAGCTTCGGCGAATCGGCGGACTCGGCCTCAGCCGGCTTCACACCCACACCGAGCTTCTCCTTGATGAGCCGTTCGAGCTCTGCTGCAAGCTCCGGGTTGTCGCGCAGGAACCGGCGGGAGTTCTCCATGCCCTGGCCCAGCTGGTCGCCGTCGTAGGTGAACCAGGAACCGGACTTCTTGATGAGGCCGTGCTCCACACCCATGTCGATGATGCCACCCTCGCGGGAGATGCCCTGGCCGTAGATGATGTCGAATTCGGCGATCTTGAAGGGCGGGGCCATCTTGTTTTTCACAATTTTGGCCTTGGTCCGGTTGCCGACGGAGTCGGCACCTTCCTTCAAGGTCTGGATCCGGCGTACGTCAATGCGGATGGAAGCGTAGAACTTCAGCGCCTTACCACCGGTGGTGGTCTCGGGCGAGCCGAAGAACACGCCGATCTTCTCACGCAGCTGGTTAATGAAGATGGCGGTGGTTTTGGTCTGGCTCAGGCGGCCGGTGATCTTACGCAGCGCCTGGCTCATCAGACGGGCCTGCAGGCCCACGTGGCTGTCGCCCATGTCGCCTTCGATTTCGGCACGGGGCACCAGGGCGGCTACGGAGTCGATGACGATCACGTCCAGGGAGCCTGAGCCGATCAGCATGTCCATGATTTCGAGGGCCTGCTCACCGGTGTCCGGCTGGGAGACCAGGAGGGCGTCCGTGTCCACGCCGAGCTTGGCGGCGTATTCGGGGTCAAGGGCGTGCTCGGCGTCGATAAACGCTGCGATGCCGCCCTGGCGCTGTGCGTTGGCCACCGCGTGCAGCGCAACGGTGGTTTTACCCGAGGATTCCGGGCCGTAGATCTCCACAACACGGCCGCGGGGCAGACCGCCAATTCCAAGCGCGACATCCAGTGCGATGGAGCCGGTGGGGATGACCTCGATGGGGGCACGGACCTCATCGCCCAGGCGCATGACCGAGCCCTTGCCGAACTGCTTGTCAATCTGGGCCAAAGCTGCTTCCAGCGCTTTTGCACGATCCGGGGCTGCCGCCATGGTTGACACCTCTAATGCTTTCTCGATGGTGGCCTTGAGGGCCGTTTATTGGTCATCTCTGACGCTAGGGGGACCCACTGACATTTCCGCCGGATGGCATCGGCTATGTGGATAACCCGCTGGTAAAAGCATAACTTTATCCGAACAGGTATTCGAACCCGCGCCCGGCGTGTCAGCAGGAATTCCGGATTTTTCGCTTGCCCCGGCAGGCGCGGAGGGCGCTTGGGCCGGCCGGAAACGCAGCCGGGATCAGTCGGCGGCGGGTTTGATGTCGCGGCCCAGGCGCCGGTCTGCAGGGACGTCCTGCACGTCGCACATGGCCAGCCAGACCTTCCTTGGTTCCACCCCGGCGGCCAGCGCCTGCTGGGCCGTGCGGCCACCCACCCCGGCCAGGACCAGGGTGTTGCCCAGCACGCGGGAATAGCCCGCGCCGAACTCGTCGTCCATGAGTCGCCAGTAGTCGCTGATCCGCATCGGTAAATCCTCTCACGGCCGCGGACCCTAGAATTGTTGCCATGAGCAACTCTCCCGGCGGCCAATCAGTTGACCGCCCCGCAGACATTGATGTGGTTGACGCCGCCCTAAGGAACGTTGAGCACCAGATCAGCGTGTTCTGGCGGCGCGCCCGGGCCATTTCAAACCAGTTGTCCCGCCAGGTCCACCCGGATATGGAGCCTGCCGCCTACGGCCTGCTGACCATCATCCGGCGCGAAGGTCCCATCCGGCTGACGGAGCTGGCCATGAACATCGGCGTGGGCAAGCCGTCCGTCAGCCGGCAGATTGCGTTCCTGGAGAGCATCGGCTTGGTGTCCAAGGAAGCGGATCCATTGGACGGGCGCGCCCAGTCCATCCAGCTGACGCCAAAGGGCGAGGAGAAGATGCACCAGGTCCAGGACGCCCGCCGGCAGGTATTCCAGGAACGCCTGGGCGAATGGCCGGTGGCCGACCTGGAAGAACTGGCCCGCTACATGGCCAAGTTGAACGCAACGTATGAGCGCGACGGTTTCCCGAAGGACGAACCTGCGGAACCGGGCAGCAAGGACGCCTAGCCCTGCTGGATCGGGCCCGCTTGGGCCACCGGCCAGAAAACGCAGCGAAGCCCCCGA
>NZ_LFQH01000046.1:0-39996 GCF_001238605.1 Arthrobacter sp. ZBG10
GGCGGGTGCATTCGGAACCGCCAATGAGGAAGGTGGCTTCCTTGTCTTCCCAGCACTCGAAGATGTTGGGGCAGCCGGCCTCCTCGCACACAGTGTGCAGGCCTTCCTTCTTGACCAGGTTCTTGAGCTGGACGAACTCCGGGCCCATCTGGACCTTGGCCTTGATCCAGTCCGGTTTGCGCTCCACCGGCACCGCCGCGTTGCGCTGTTCGATCCGGAGCATCTTCCGGCCTTCGGGTGCCAGTGTCAAAGTAATGCTCCTTCTGGGGTGGCGACTAGGGCGTCTTCATTCTTGCGCAGTTCCTCGGTAATCCGGGAAACCAGGTCTGCGGGGGCAATATTACTGCCCGTTTCCGCGGCGATGGTGGTTACGCCTGCATCGGTGATGCCGCAGGCGATGATCTGTGCGTACGGTGCAAGATCGTTGTTGCAGTTGATGGCGAAGCCGTGCATAGTGACGCCTTCGTGCACCCGGATGCCGATGGCCGCGATCTTCCGGTCCGGTCCCTTGGCGTCCGCTTCGATCCAGACGCCGGCGCGACCGCGGATCCGGACTGCTGTGATGCCGTAGTCGGCAAGGACAGCGATGATGACTGCTTCGAGGCGTTCCACGTAGTCGCGGATCCCAGCGCGGTTCTTCAGCCGGATGACCGGGTAGCCCACCAGCTGGCCTGGGCCGTGCCAGGTCAGCTTGCCGCCGCGGTCCACCGGAATCACCGGCGTTCCATCGAACGGCCGTTCATGGTCCTCGGTGCGCTTGCCCGCCGTGTAGACGGGGGAGTGCTCGAGGAACAGGACGGTACTCGGCGCCGTTCCGGCGACAACACTGTCATGGAGTTCAGTCTGGACTTCCCAACCACGGTTGTAGTCGATGAAATCCGGAGCCAGACCCAGTTGGGAAAACTCAAGAGTCATGGCATCCAGCTTAGACCCCGCCGCCGGCGCTGCCCGGTTTAGTGTCCAAGCTCACCGCGGCCAGAATCCGGGCGTTCAGGCGTGCCTGTGGATAACTTCTGCAGCGACGGCCGGATTCCGCTACACCTGAGGGATGGATGATCTGCAGGAGCCGATGGTGGCCGGTTACTCCACGGGGCGGCTGCTGGGCAGCGGCGGGAGTGCGTCAGTGTGGCTTGCCACGGAACAGCGCACGGGCCGCGAGGTGGCCTTGAAATGCTTCCGGGAGCCGGGTGGCACGGCTTCCGGCCGCGCCATGAACGCTGATGCCATCCGGCGGGAAATCCGTATCCTGTCCGTCCTTGACCATCAGCACCTGGTGCGGGCCCACAGCGCTGTTATCCCGTCGGCCGGAGCAGGCGCCGGAACGGCTGCGCTGATCATGGACTACGCACCGGGAGGCTCGCTGGCCGGGCTTGTGGCGGCACGCGGCCGGATCGGCGTGGGGGAAACGGTTACGGTCCTGACGCCTATCGCCCAGGCGCTGGCCTACCTGCACGGAAAGGGGTTCACCCACTCGGACGTGTCGCCCGGCAATGTCCTGTTCACTGTGCACGGCAAGCCGCTCCTTTCCGATGTTGGCCTGGCCCGGATGCTGGGTGACCCTGCCGCTGCGGGTCCGGCCGGCACGCCGGGCTTCCAGGACCCGGCCCCGGTGGACGCCGTCAGGGCGGGCCTCCAGCCGGAGCGTGACGTCTACTCGGTGGCTGCCTTGGGCTGGTTCTGCCTGACGGGCCGCGCCCCGGCGCGCACCCTCGACCGCATGCCGCTCTCCCTGCTGGTGCCGGAGGTTCCGGCGGACCTCGCCGCCATCCTGGAAGCCGGCCTCAGTGAGGACCGCCGGCTCCGGCCCACAGCTGCTGCCCTGGCAACGGCCGTCTACCGCAGCGCGGCGGCGGCGCCGCTCGACCTGTCTTCGTCCGTCCACCCCTCGGTGATTCCGCACCTGCTGACGCGACGGCCGGCCCCGGAACCATCCCGGAAGGCCGCCGCCGCTGCCAGGCTGGGGAACGTCCGACGGCGGCTGGCTACCTTGGGGCGGGACGGAACCGGCGCCCGGATCCCGTTCCCCGCCGTCACCCGGCAGCCAGGGGACGGGCAACCGGTTCGGGATTTCCCAGCGCCCGTGGGGCCTGACCTCCCCGCGGTGCCAAAGCACCCAGCTGTCCGCGGCAGGCACACCGACAGGGCCAGGGGCGGGCGGCGGCTGGTCATGGCGGGGCAGCGTCAGGGCCGGGGTCCACGGCTGCGGCACCAACCCCGGGCAGCAACAGGGGAGGGGACGGGGACAGCAACAGGGACAGGGACACGGCGCCGAGCTGGGGCAACCCTCCGCACCGCCGTCATTGCAGCCGCAACCTGCGCCGCGGTCGTAGCAGGGCTGGGGCTGGCAGCGCTGGGGCTGGGAGCGACGGGACCGCTGGGGATCGCCGGAGCGCGGTGGCCAGGCAGCACCGGACCGGCGTGGATCCTTGCGCCAACCGCTTCGCCCGGAGGGGCGGCCAGTCCCGCGGATCAGGGTTCCGGCGCCGCAGCGGATTCCAGCGCCGCACCCGAGCCCAACGCCGCAGCGGATTCCAACGCCTCCAACGCGGCAGCCGGCCCACCGGGCGCCTCAGACGGCCCTAACCCGGCAGCGAACGACGAGGCTTTCGGAGCTGCCAGGGGCCCGGCAACGGAGGCCGACCCTGCCCGGGCAATCATGGGCCTGGCTGCGCTCCGGGACCAGGCCTTCAGGACGCAACAACCAGAGTTGTTGGCGGGCGTGAATGCACCCGGCTCAGCGGCTGCGGCGACGGACACTCTCATCATGGACGGCCTGCTGGCGGCCGGCCGGCGGTTATCAGGGTTCACCAGCACCCTGACAAACGTGGCGGCCGAACCCGGTCCGGCCGCACCGGCAGCCCCGGAAGGACCGGCCGCCGCGCCCCCGCCACCAGGCGGCCGGGCCGTCGTGGGCGCCACGGTGGCTACGTCGGCCTACAGCGAAGTGGACGCACAAGGTTCCGTGCTGGCCGCAGTTCCTGCCGGGGAAGGGCACCGGCTCCGCGTGGTCCTGGTGGAGTTCGCTGGCTCGTGGCGTGTCAGCGAGATCCTGGCCGGCGGGTGACCGGCAGTAGCGGCCGGCTTAGAAGCACCCGGGCCCGGATTCAGCACCCGGCCCGGATCCAGCGGCCGCTCCGGATTCAGCGGCCGCTCCGGATTCAGCTGCGGCCGGATCAGTCCTTGCCGGCCACCCACCCGGCAGCCGCCGCCAAGGTGGGGTGCTGCCAGTGGAAACCGGCGGCGGAAAGCACTCCCGGCTCCATCCGCACGCTGGAGAGCAGGAGCTCCTCCGCGAGGTCCCGCATGAGCAGCCTCAGGACCGGCGCCGGCACGCGGAACACGGCCGGCCGGTGCAGTGCACGGGCCAGGGCCGCCACGATGGTGTCAACGTCTGCCTGCTCCGGCGCGCACAGGTTGACCGGCCCGGAGATTTCCGACTCCAAGAGGAAGAGGAAAGCTGCCGACACATCCGGCAGGGTGACCCAGGGCCAGTACTGCCTGCCGTCGCCCAACGGCCCGCCTACCCCGAGCCGCATCAGCGGCAACAGTTTTCCCAGCGCCCCACCGGACCGGCTGAAGACCACTCCGGTGCGGGGGGTTACCACCCGGACCCCGTGCGGGGCCCTGGCCGCAGCTTCCTCCCATTCAAGGCACAGCCGCGAAAGGATCGCCGAACCTGCCGGCGAGTTCTCGCGCAGCACCGTGTTCCCGGCGTCGCCGTAATAGTTCGAACCGGACTGGCTGAGGAACGTGGCCGGTGGGACGTCCAGCTTGTGCATGGCCTTGGCCAAGGTCCTGGTGGAGTCCACCCGGGAACTGTAAAGCTCCGCCACCCGGGTCCGGGTCCAGGGCCGGTCACCGATTCCGGCGCCGGAAAGGTTAACGACGGCGTCCGCGCCGGCCAGGACGCCGGGGTCCAGCTCACCGCGGGCGGGGTCCCACCGGGTTTCCGTGGCGGCTGAAGGCTCCCGCCGCACCAGGGAGATCACCTCGTGCCCGGCAGTGCGGAAAGTGGCGGACATGTGGGTGCCGATCAGTCCCGAAGCTCCGGCGATGACGATGCGCATGCTCCATCTCACCATGGCCGCGGTTCTCCCGGCACGTGCCACGGTGGCGTGGATGGTTTGACTATGATCGAACGATGACCTCTTCGAGCTACCTCCGATTCCCGCACCTGCACGGCGATCTGGTCACCTTTGTGGCTGAGGACGACGTATGGATTGCACCGCTGGGAGGCGGCCGGGCCTGGCGTGTTTCCGCGTTGCAGCTGCCCGCCCGCAACCCCCGCTTTACGCCGGACGGCAAGCGGCTGGTCTGGTCGGTGGTGCAGGGAACGGCGCCGGAGGTGGTCACAGCGGAAGTTGATGGCGGCGGGTACCGGCAGCTCACCTACTTCGGCCACGCCACCACCCGGGTCAAGGGTTTCACTGCCGGCGGCTCCGTGGTGGTCACCAGCGCCTTCCGGCAGGCCGAAAGCCGCCACACTTACGCTTACAGCGTTCCGTTGGAAGGCGGCGCGGCCGAAGAGCTCCCGTTCGGGCCTGTGGAGTCAGTGGCTTTCGGTCCGGAGCTGGGCGATGAGCGGCCCGTTGTTGTGGCCTCCGTATTGTCCCGTGAACCGGCCTGGTGGAAGCGCTACCGGGGCGGCACCGCCGGCAAGCTGTGGATCGACTCGGACGGCAACGGCGAATTCGAGCGGCTGCTCCCGGACCTGGACGGCAATATCGCCGACCCCATGTGGGTGGAGGGCCGGATCGCCTTCCTGTCCGACCACGAGGGGTACGGCAATCTCTACTCGGTCCTGCCCGGCGGCAAGGACCTGCGCCGGCACACGGACCACGAAGACTTCTACGTCCGGCACGCGGCCACCGACGGCACCCGGGTCATCTTCGAATCCGCCGGTGAGCTGTGGGTACTGCACAACCTGCAGTCCGACGCCGTCCGGCTGGACATCAGCCTCGGCTCGGCATCCCAGTCACGCCGGCCCGCGCTCCTGAAGACCGCCAAGCACCTGGGCGCCGTGATCCCCGACGAAGCCGGCAACGCCAGCGCCATCGAGGCGCACGGCACCATCCACTGGCTCCGGCACAAGGACGGCCCCTCGCGCATCATCGAGGCCACGCCCGGGGTCCGGGCACGCCTTCCCCGGCCTGTGGCCGGCGGCCGGATCGCCTACGTCGCGGACCACGACGGCGTCGAGGCGCTTTACATTAAGGACATCGCCGCTCCGGTCCAGCACAGCGGCGTGGTGACCACACCTGCTGTGCCGGCGAAATCCGTGCCCGCCACGGCAGCGGCACCCGCCGTCGCAGCAGCCCCGGCGTTGCCGCAACCCGTCCCCGCCGCCGGCTCCGCCGTGCTGGCCCGGGACAACGCCACCGCTCCGGCCGGCGACGACCAGCAGGCTGACGTCGCCCCCGAAACCGGCGCTGCCGAAGCGGCCGCGGACGCCGCCGCGGCCCGGCCGGCTGACGCCGACGGAAACGCCGTGCGCATCAACCTTCCGTCGCCGTCGCGCACCAGTTCCCTGGAAGCGAGCCCGGACGGCCGCTGGCTTGCGTTGGGCACATCCTTCGGCGACCTGCACCTCGCGGACACCGCCACCGGTGCCCTGACCCTGGTGGCCAGCATCGGTGAGGGTTCCATCTACGACCTGGCCTGGTCCGCGGACTCGCAGTGGCTGGCGTGGGCTGAGCCCGTCACGTCGTTCGGCACCCGGACCAAGCTGCGCCTGGCCAACGTGACGGAGCCCAGGACCGGGCCCGTGGAAGTGACGGACGGGCGTTTCTGCGACCGGTCGCCGGCCTTCACCCCGGACGGCAAGTTCCTGGCCTTCCTGTCCAACCGCAGCTTCGACCCTGTCTACGACGGGCATTCCTTCGACCTTTCCTTCCCCAGCCCCATCAAGCCGTACCTGGTGGCACTGGGTGCCCGGACGCCGTCGCCGTTTGGTCCCGCCGTTGATAACGACGCCGGGACGGCAGCCGGGGAAACCGCCGGCACTGACGGGACGGAACAGTCCGCCGTGGTGGTGGATGCGGAAGGCTTGTCCCACCGCGTCATCGGCGTCCCCGTCCCGCAGGGCAACTACACCGCCCTGAAAGCCACGGACGGGGCCCTGCTGTGGCTCGACTGGGCCCTTGCCGGGGTTACGGGTGACGGCAAGGCCAACAAGGACGACAAGGATGCCCGCCCCAGCCTGGTCCGGTTCGACCTGGAACGCCGCAAGCAGACCACACTGGTGGATGCGGTGGACAGTTACCGGCTTTCCGGTGACCGCGCCAAGGTGGTGCTGATCGCCGACAAGCAGGTGAGCGAGGTCCCGGCCGATGCGAAGGCGGATGAGGAGTCCGGCAAGCTGGTCAAGGTGGACCTGGGCCGGATCCGTGTGATGATGGACCCGCTGAGCGTCTGGGGCCAGGCCTTTGATGAAGCCTGGCGCCTGCAGCGCGATTTCTTCTGGACCGAGGACATGGCCGGCCAGGACTGGGAATCCATCCACAAGCGCTACCGTCCCCTGGTGGACCGCCTGGGCTCGCACGATGACCTGGTGGACCTGCTCTGGGAGCTGCACGGCGAACTCGGAACCTCGCACGCCTACGTCAAGCCCGCCGCGGTGACCGAACCCGGCAGCCACGGCCAGGGCAGGCTCGGCGCCGACCTCAGCCACACCCCGGCGGGGTGGGAAATCACCCGCATCCTGGCAGGCGAATCATCTGATCCGCTGGCCACCTCACCCCTCACCAGGCCCGGGGTCGGCGCCAAAGCAGGGGACATCCTCCTCGCCGTGGACGGCGTCCCGCTCTCCGACGTCGTCACCCCCGCCATGCAACTGGTGGGTGCTGCAGGCCGGGCCGTCGAGTTGACCCTCCTGAACGGTGCCGCCCATGGGGAAGCCGCAGGATCCCAGCGCCGTGTCGCTGTGGTCCCCGTCAAGGACGAGGAACGGCTGCGCTACCAGGAATGGGTGGCTGCGAACCGGCGCACCGTCCGGGAGGCATCCGGCGGCACGTTCGGCTACCTGCATATCCCGGACATGATGGCCAATGGCTGGGCGCAGCTGCACCGGGACATGGACACCGAGACGGCGCTCGATGGCCTGATCGTGGATGTCCGCCGCAACCGCGGCGGGCACACCTCGCAGCTGGTGGCAGAGCTGATTGGCCGAAAGGTCACCGGCTGGAGCATGCCACGCGGCGAAAAGCCCAGGACCTATCCGGACCACGCTCCGCGCGGCCCGGTCATCCTCCTGGCGGACGAGTTCGCCGGCTCCGACGGCGACATCATCACCCAGGTCTCCAAGCTGCGGGGGATCGGACCCGTCATCGGCACCCGCACCTGGGGTGGCGTGGTGGGCATCGACAACCGCTTCAGCCTGGCCGACGGCACCGGGGTCACCCAGCCGCGCTACGCCAACTGGTTCGGCGGCGGTGTTGGCTGGGGCGTGGAAAACTATGGTGTTGATCCGGACATCGAGGTGGCCTTCCCGCCCCACGCCTACGCCGCCGGCCGTGATCCCCAGCTTGAATACGGCATTGGTGCGCTCAAGGAAATGGTCCAGGAACTGCCCACCGACCGCCCCCCGGCCCGCGAGGGATACCGCCGGTTGCGCCCGGCCCCGTTGCCGGCCCGCCGGCAGGGAAAGTAGGCGCAGCAGCGCGGACAGGCGCTGCCTGACCGGGCACCAGGCTCCCCGGGGGCCGGACTGACACTTCAGCTCCGGCGCCCGGGGAGCTTTTTTGCGCCGGGTAAGTTATTGATCCCGCCGCTGGAAACCGCAACAACCAAAACCCGGGAATAGCTCCGGGCCGTCCGGTCACCCGCCTGGGTGCATCAGGCACAGGAATGGCCCCATCCCTGGCGGGACGGGGCCACTCCTGCGGGCCGGTCATCGGCCCTGTTCAAACCATCCGGCGCATCTGCGCCGCTGTTGGCTCAGGCGTCGAGCGTGGCGTCCAGGGTGATGTCGATGCTGGCGAGGGCGCCGGAAACGGGGCAGCCCACCTTCGCAGCAGCGGCGATCTTCTGGAACTCCTCCTCGGAGATGCCGGGAACCTTGGCTGACATGGTCAGGTGGCTACCGGTGATGCCGGTGCCGGGGACAAAGGTGACGTCAGCCTTGGTGCGGACTTCCTCCGGGTTGTGGCCGGCGGTGGCCAGTTCGTTGCTGAACGCCATGGAAAAGCAGGCTGCGTGGGCCGCGGCGATGAGCTCTTCCGGGCTGGTCTTGCCGTTGGCCGCTTCGGTGCGGGCCTTCCAGGTGACATCAAACGTGCCCAGGCCGGAGGTGGCCAGGCTGGTGGTTCCGGAACCCTCCGTCAGGTTCCCGTTCCATACGGCGTTTGCTGAACGCGTTGCTGCCATGTTCACTCCTCAGATTGATTGTTACCGGGGCAGGCTGCTGCCTGGGCCCCGCTTTGTCCCATCCTAGGGACTTCGCCTACGGCGCGCGACGGGTGTCCGCTGTCAGTGGATTGTGACTTTGACGGAGCTGCCCGGCAGCGCAGCGGATCAGTTCCAGATGGTGGCGATCGCGATGTTGATCAGCGCAAGGCCGCCCACGCCGTGCGCCAGGCCGGTGGAGACGGGCTGGCCGCTCCTGGCCTTGCGGACGCCAACGATGGCGAGGACTGCAACCACAACGGCGATGACCAGCTTGATCCCGAGCTTCGCGTAATTGGGGTCGGCGTCCGGCATAAAAGGCAGCAGGCCCATCATGGCGATGCCGGTCAGGAGCTGCAGGAAAGCGCCGTCGCGCTGGCGGGGGTGGACCGTGGGTTCCTTGATCGTGGCAATCCAGTAGCCCACGATCATGGCCGCCCCGACGATGTGCAGGAACACCAGGATGCTGAAGAGAATAGTCATAATCCCAGCTTAGCCAGTTTGTTCTACGCCCTGTAGCAGAAGGCGGTTAACCACGACGGCGGTGCAGGGCTTCCGGAGGTTTCCCTCCCTGGCCTTGCACCGCCGTCGTCAAGCGGTTGAGCGGGTTAGAGCCCGAGGTCCGCTTCGAAGGCGCCTTCTTCGAGGCGTGCCTTCAGGGTCTGCAGGAAGCGGCCGGCGTCCGCGCCGTCCACGAGGCGGTGGTCGTACGTGAGCGACAGGTACATCATGGACCGGATGGCGATCGAGTCGTCGCCGTTTTCGTCAGCAACCACCACGGCGCGCTTGACGATCGCACCGGTGCCCAGGATGCCCACCTGGGGCTGGTTGATGATCGGTGTGTCGAACAGGGCACCCACGGAACCGATGTTTGTGATCGAGAACGTACCGCCGGACAGTTCGTCCGGGCCGATCTTGCCACCGCGGGTGCGGCCTGCAACGTCGGCGATCTTGGCGGCCAGCCCGGCGAGGTTCAGGTTGCCGGCGTCGGAGATGACCGGGACCAGCAGGCCCTTGTCGGTGTCGACGGCGATCGCCAGGTGCTCGGCGTTGTGGTACGTGATTTCCTGCTTGTCCTCGTCGTACGCAGCGTTGAGCTTGGGGTGCTGCTTGAGGGCTTCAGCCACTGCCTTGGCGATGAACGGCAGGAAGGTCAGCTTGACGCCGTTCTGGGCCTGGAAGGAGTTCTTGGCCTTGGTGCGGAGCTTGGCCACCTTGGTCATATCAACTTCGTGGACCTGCGTCAGCTGGGTGGAGATCTCCAGGGATTCGCGCATCCGGCGGGCGATGACCTGGCGGATGCGGGGAGCCTTCTGGCTGGTCCCGCGCAGGGACGATTCCGCGACCGGCGCCGGTGCGGATGCTGCCGGTGCTGCGGCCGGAGCGGCAGGGGCTGCCTTGGCTTCGGCGGCGGCGATGACGTCCTGCTTGCGGATACGGCCACCCACGCCGGTTCCGGCGAGCGAGGTGATGTCCACGCCGTGCTGGTTGGCCAGCTTGCGGACCAGGGGAGTGACGTAGCCCGACTCGGAGCCTGCTGCTGCCGGGGCCTCAGCCTTGGGGGCTTCGGGTGCCGGAGCTGACTTGGGGGCCTGCTTGGGCGCTTCCGGTGCCGGGGCAGCCTTCGGTGCCTCTGCCTTCGGTGCCTCTGCCTTGGGGGCTTCAGCCTTCGGTGCTTCCGGTGCGGGAGCGGCCTTGGGTGCTTCAGCCGGTGCTGCTGCTGCGCCGGAGCCGATGACGGCCAGGACAGAGCCAACCTCTGCCGTTTCGTCCTCGTTGACGCGGATTTCCTGGAGGGTGCCGGCAACGGGGGACGGGATTTCCGTGTCCACCTTGTCGGTGGACACTTCGAGCAGCGGCTCGTCGACCTCGACGGAATCGCCCACGGCCTTGAGCCAGCGGGTGACGGTGCCTTCGGTGACGCTTTCGCCGAGCGCCGGGAGGGTAACCTCGTGGCCTTCGCCGCCGCCGGCTGCCGGAGCTTCCTGCGCCGGTGCCTCTTCGGCCGGGGCTGCCGCGGGGGCTTCCTCAGCTGCTGCGGGGGCCTCTTCGGCCGGTGCTTCTGCAGCGGGTGCTTCCTCTGCGGGCGCGCCGCCGCCGGAGCCGTCGCCGATCCGCACCAGCGGTGCGCCTACTTCGGCGGTCTCGTCTTCAGCGACCAGGATTTCTTCAATCACGCCAGCTACGGGAGAGGGGATTTCAGTGTCTACTTTGTCGGTGGAGACTTCGAGCAGCGGCTCGTCCACCTCTACCCGGTCACCTACCTGCTTAAGCCAGCGGGTGACGGTTCCTTCGGTGACGCTCTCACCGAGGGCGGGCAAGTTAACGGATTCAGACATGTCGTCCCCGTTCTCCTTATTGATCTTTGATGCGGATGAATGCTGCCTTGTTTGAAGCCTAGTGCACCCGGAAGTCGGGTCCGGGTGCACCAGGCCCCAGGAACTACGGGGAAAACTAGCCGTGCAGGGCCTTGCCGGCGAGGGCCAGGTGGGCTTCGCCGAGGGACTCGTTCTGGGTGGGGTGGGCGTGCAGCAGCTGGGCCACATCCTCCGGGTACGCTTCCCAGTTCACGATCAGCTGGGCCTCGCCCACCTGCTCGCCCATGCGGGCACCGATCATGTGGACACCCACCACGGGGCCGTCCTTCTGGCGGACCAGCTTGACCAGGCCGCTGGTGCCCAGGATCGAGCTCTTGCCGTTGCCGGCCAGGTTGTATTCCTGGGTCTGGACCTGGTCCTCGCCGAACTTCTCCTTGGCGGCCTTCTCGGTGTAGCCCACGGTGGCGATCTCGGGCTCGGAGTAGGTGACCTTGGGGATGTTGATGTCTTCGACCACTACGGGCTTCAGGCCGGCGATTTCCTCGGCCACGAAGATGCCCTGCTGGTAGCCGCGGTGGGCCAGCTGCACGCCGGGGACAATGTCGCCCACGGCGTAGATGTTGCCCACGCCGGTGTGCAGGCGCTCGTTGGTGATGACGAAGCCGCGGTCGATGGTGACGCCGGCTTCCTCGTAGCCAAGGTTGGCGGTGACGGGGCCACGGCCCACGGCCACGAGGAGCAGGTCGGCTTCAAATGTCTTGCCGTCCACCAGGGTGACCTTGACGCCGTCGTTGTTCTGCTCGACGCCCTGGAAAAACACGCCGGTGGAGAACTTGATGCCGCGCTTTTTGAAGGCACGCTCGAAGTTCTTGATGATCGTGGCGTCTTCGTTGGGGACCAGCGACGGCAGGCCTTCCACAATGGTGACGTCCACGCCGAAGGACTTCCAGACCGAGGCGAATTCGACGCCGATGACGCCGCCGCCCAGGATGATGACGCTCTTGGGGATGGAATCCATCTTCAGGGCCTCATCGGAGGTGATGACCTTGCCGCCGATTTCCAGGCCCGGAAGGGTGCGGGAGTAGGAGCCGGTGGCCAGGATGATGTTTTTGCCCTTGTAGGCGGTGCCGTCGACAACAACGGTGTCGGTGCCCTGGAGCTTGCCTTCGCCTTCGATGACGGTGATGCCCTTGGACTTGATGAGTCCCTGCAGGCCCTTGTACTTGCCGGCGATGATGCCGTCCTTGTACGCATTGACGGCAGTGATGTCGATGCTGTCGAGGGTGACGTTCACGCCGTACTTGGCGGAGTCACGGGCGTGGTCGGCCAGTTCGGCGGAGTGGAGCAGGGCCTTGGTGGGGATACAGCCGTTGTGCAGGCAGGTACCACCCAGCTTTGCCTTCTCCACGAGGCCCACGGTGAGGCCAAGCTGTACGGCCCGGAGCGCTGCAGCGTATCCGCCGCTGCCGCCACCGAGTACCAGGATGTCGAATTCTTGCGCAGTTGCCTGATCGGCCACTTAAACGCTCCCTCGCGTGAACGATGACGCGATCCGCGCATCATCTGGTCTTGGAACTAGCACTGCCGTGATTATGCCAGCAGCGCCATTCCCTTGCATTTGTGACTACCGTGGTTCACCTTAGCGAACCACTTATCCATGCTCCACCTTGGCACAGTGTTTGTGGTGTGCTTGTGGCGAGTGTCACGCGGCCCTGTGGCGGACGGATCAGCACGCCCGGCGCAGGGCCGTGCGACGGCTGGAACTCAGGCCGCTGCGGCCAGGATGTCCTCGACGTATGCCACCAGGGTCCGGACGGTGCAGCCGGTGCCCTGCTTGTGGGTATAGCCGTATGGGCTGCCGTTGTTGAACGACGGGCCTGCGATGTCCACGTGGGCCCACGGGATCTGCTCGCCGTCCTTGCCCTCGCCCACAAACTCCTGCAGGAACACCGCAGCGGTCATCATGCCGCCGTGGCGTTCGCCGATGTTGGCCAGGTCGGCCACCTGCGAGTCCAGGCTGGGACGCAGTTCCTCCGGCAGCGGCATGGGCCAGACCAGCTCGCCGGCGCGGTCCGCTGCCGCTTTCAGGGCACCGGTGACGCTCTCGGAGCCCATGATGCCGGCTGTCCGGTTGCCCAGGGCGATCAGCTGCGCGCCGGTCAGGGTTGCCACGTCGATGATCGCGTCCGGGTATTCGCGGCTGGCGGCCACGATGCCGTCCGCCATGACCAGGCGGCCTTCGGCGTCCGTATTGAGGACCTCCACGGTCTTGCCGCCGAACATGGTCAGGACATCGGCCGGGCGGGATGCGGCGCCGGACGGCATGTTTTCGGCGATGCACAGCCAGGCGGTGGCCTTGACGGGCAGGCCCAGGCCCGCGAGGGCCAGGACGGTGTTAAGCACGACGGCGGCACCCGCCATGTCCGACTTCATGTCACCCATCCCGAGGGCCGGCTTGATGGAGATTCCACCGGTGTCAAAGGTGATGCCCTTGCCCACCAGTGCGATTTTCGAGGTCGCCTTGGCGGGGGAGTACTCCACCTTGACCAGCCGGGGCTGGCGGGCCGAGCCCTTGCCCACGCCCATGATGCCGCCGAAGCCTTCCTTCTCAAGCCGCTTCTCGTCCCAGACGGTCACCTTGACGGGCAGGCCCTTGGCCAGTTCCTTCGCGGACTCGGCGAATGATTCCGGGTAGAGGTGGCTGGGCGGCTGGTTGACCAGTGACCGGGTGGCGTTCACGGCCCGGCCCAGCAGGGTGGCGCGCTTGAGGGCGGCGGGAACGTCCTTGTCCCCGGCAAGGGCGGTGAGGATCACGGCGTTGCTGACAGGTGCCTTCAGGCCGTCCTGCGAGGACCGGAACTCCGTGAAGGAGTAGGCACCCAGCGCGGCACCTTCGGCGACGGCCGCGACGTCGGCCACGGATGCCGTCGGGAGGGCCAGGGTCACCGTGGTGAGACCGGCAAGCTGGCGGACGGCGGAACCGGCTGCCCGGCGGAGTGCCTCTTCGGTCAGCGGCCGGGTGGCGGATACCTTTCCGACGCCGGCCAGGACCAGCACGGGCGCGCCTGTTTCGGGAAGGCCCGGAAGCCGGACTGCCTGGTCGGCCGAGCCGGTGACGCCCAGGGCCTTCAGGGAATCGGTGAGGGTTTCGGCGGACTTGGCCGTCAGCGGGTTCGCCAGCAGGAACGGCCCGTCGGTGCCCTGCCCCACTCCTATGACCACTGCGTCACTGGGGCTCTTGACCAGGTCCCGGGAGAGGGTACTTAGGTTGATTTCAGCGTTCTTGACCACAGGGATCAGTCCTCAATTCTCGAAAGATGATTCGCAGCAGGATGCATGTTCGGCGTCCTGCCATGGTTGCCCGGACGCTGCCGTTCTGGACGCGGTCCGGGTGTCTGCGGGCCCGTCCGGCAGGCCAGTTCCGATCGTAGTCCTTCCTTTGCGCCGGGATGGAATCCATTGAGAGCTGCGCCACACCGGCAGCCGGAATGCACGGACCGCCCGCCGTGTTGTACTGGGAAACCAACCGTTCCCGTGAAAGGAACATGCCGTGCTTGAACGGATTTCCGGCTATCTGCTGGACCCAGATGCGCTCTATGCCAGCAACATCGAGCTGTTCCACAGCCCGGAGCTGCGTGGCTTGAACCTCGTGATGGGATTCACTGGCTTCGCTGACGCAGGCCATGTGGTTAAGCAGGTCAACACCGAGCTCCTGGACTCCCTGGACGTCAAGCCCGTTGCGGTCTTCGACGCCGACCAGCTGATCGACTACCGCTCCCGCAGGCCGCACCTGACCTTCGTTGAGGACCACCTGCAGGATTACCAGGAACCCAAGCTTGCCCTCTACCGGCTGGTGGACGGGCTGGGGAGCCCGTTCCTCCTGCTGGCAGGCTTCGAACCGGACCTGCAATGGGAGCGGTTTGCCCGCGCCGTGGTGGGCATCGTGGAGAAACTCGACGTCAACCTGGTCACCTGGCTGCACTCCATTCCCATGCCTGTGCCGCACACCCGGCCCGTGGGTGTGACGGTGCACGGCAACCGCCCCGACCTCATCGAGGGCATCTCGGTGTGGAAGCCCACGGTGGAGGTCCCGGCCGCCATCGGACACATCCTGGAACTGCGCCTCATGGAGGCCGGCCGGAACGTGGCGGGCTACGTCATCCACGTCCCGCACTACCTGGCCGACGCCGAATACCCGCCGGCCGCCGTCGCCGGTCTGGAATACCTTGGTGCCGCAACCTCGCTGATGATGCCTACGGACAGGCTCCGCGAATCCGGGCGGGACGTCAGCCGGCAGATCGCCGAGCAGATCGACGCGTCCGAGGATGTCCAGCAGGTGGTGGCGCGGCTGGAAAGCCGCTACGACGAGAAGGCCGAAGGGACCGTGCGCCGGTCCCTGCTGGCCAACGAAAATGACCAACTGCCCGACGGCGATGAGCTTGGCGCCGCCGTGGAGGCGTACCTGGCCAGGGAGAACCCCGGCCAGTAGGTGGTTCCCCGGCGGCACGGCTGCCGGCGGGGGTGTGGGCATAATGAGGGGGTGACTGCTCCCCGCGCCTGGCTTATCTGGACCATTGGAATTTTCGGGTACCTGGTGGCGGTGTCGCAGCGGACATCGTTCGGTGTGGTGGGGCTCGAAGCGACCGAGCGGTTCCACGCCAGCGCTTCAGCCATCTCCTTCTTCACCGTCCTGCAGCTCCTTGTTTACGCAGGGCTGCAGATCCCGGTGGGCCTCCTGGTGGACCGGTTCGGGTCCCGGGCCATGATTGTGGGCGGTGCCGTTCTGATGGGGCTGGGCCAGCTGCAGCTGGCTTTCGCCGACAGCATTCCCGCCGGGGTGGCCGGCCGGGTCCTCGTGGGCGCCGGCGACGCCATGACCTTCATCTCGGTGATCCGCCTGATCCCGCTGTGGTTTGCCCCGGCCAGGGTGCCCCTGGTGACCCAACTGACGGGCATGTCCGGGCAATTGGGCCAGCTTTTCAGTGTTCTCCCCTTTGCGTTTGTCCTGCACACGTCCGGCTGGACCCCGGCGTTCCTGATGCTGGCCGGGATGTCCGCCCTCGCCGTCCTCCTCGTGGCGCTGTTCCTGCAGGACGCCCCTCCCGGAACGGCCAGGCCCGCTCCCCAGCAGGGTTTCCGGGCCACCGGCGCCTCGCTGGCCCGCGCCTGGCGGCAGCCGGGGACGCGGCTGGGCATGTGGAGCCACTTCACCATCCAGTTCAGCGGCACGGTGTTCGCCATGACCTGGGGGTATCCGTTCCTGATCTCCGGCCAGGGCCTTGACGCCGGCACGGTGGCCGCGCTGATGGCACTCTATGTGGCCGCCGCAATGGCCGTGGGCCCGTTCATCGGCCGTTTTGTATCCCGGCATCCGCTCCGGCGTTCCACCATGGTGCTGCTCATCGCAGCTGCCACCGCCGCCGGCTGGGCTGCCGTCCTCTTCACCCCCGGCAGGGCGCCGCTGTGGCTGCTGGCAGGGCTGGTGGTGGTGCTGGCCATCGGCGGACCGGGTTCGATGATCGGTTTCGACTTCGCCAGGACCTTCAACCCGGCCCACCGGATCGGCACGGCCACCGGAATCGTCAACGTGGGCGGCTTCATCGCGGCGCTGGTGGCGATTTTCCTGATCGGGCTGGTCCTGGACCTCCTGTACGCGAGCGGTTTCTCCAACGGGGAACTGTATGGACTGGAGCCGTTCCGGCTTGCCTTGGGCGTCCAGTTCCTGTTGCTGGGGGTTGGTGTTGGTGCTGTGCTCGTGTCCCGGCGCAAGGTGCGGCGGCAGATGGCCGCGCAGGGGGTTGTGGTGCCGCCACTGCGCAGCGCCCTGGCCAGGCAGCGCCGGGAGGCGCTGGCCCGCCGCAGGGGTAACGCCGGGTCCGACGGCAACACGGACCAGGTGTAATTACCACTGACAACCTGGGCGCACACCGCCCGGGCCGCGGCCTGCGCGTCGGGCGCCGGCGCGTGACTTCTCCTCCACCGGCGCCTCCACCGGCGGGGTTGTGCACATAGGGGACGGGTCCGCTTACCGCAGCGACGGTGCCGGCGGACAGTGGGTCCATGACTGCACCGCAACCGCTGAGTTTCCATGGACCCGAAGACATCCTCGCCTTCATCCCGCATTCGCTGGGCTATTGGCCCTCGTCCAGTGTGGTGGCCATGACCCTGCACGGGACGCGGCTTGGGGCCACCCTGAGGCTGGACCTGCCCGGGCCGGCGGGACTTCGGCGCCCGGAAGCCTTCGCCAGGGCCGTCCGCGGCTACCTGCAGGCGGACGGTGACGCGGACGGCACACTGGTCGCTGTTTTCGGTGGGACGGCAGGTGCCCCCGCCCCGCAGCTGCACCAGCTGTTGATGCTGGAACTTTACGATGCCCTGCAGCGGGCCGGGATGCCTGTCCGCGATGCGTGGTACGTGGGGGACAGGTACTGGCGCGGCGCCTTCTGTGTTGATTCATCGTGCTGTCCGGAACCGGGCAGGCCGGTCCAGCAGATCCTGGACAGCCGGCTGTACGCGGAAATGGTGTTCCAGGGCAGCACCGTGGGACCTCCACCGGATGGGTCTCCAATCGGCGACCAGTGGGCAGCGGACTATTTGGCAGCCGTGCGCGCGGCCCGCACCGCGTGGCGCCGCAAGCTGCAGCGGCGACGCGGCAGCCGGGAGCAGTTCCACCTGGTCCTGACGTACTGGGCAGCGGTCCTGGGCCGGCCTGCCGGGGAACCGCTGCTGCCTGCGGCGGACCGGGACGGTTTCCTCTTGGCCACCCTGATGGTTCCCAGCCTGCGCGACGCCGTCCTGGTGCAGGCCGCGGCGGGGCGGACCACGGCAGTCGCGGGGGCAGCACAGTTCGGCCTTCTCCGCGACGGGCCGTTCCCCAGGCCGCTGTCGCCGTTGCCGGCTGGCGACCTGCCCGGCCGTCAACCGGGCGGTGATGCTGGCAGTGGCAGTGGCACAGGCGTTGGTACCAGTGCCGGGCAGGTGTTCGGTTACGGTGATGTCCTCCTGGGGCTGGGACCGGAAGTGCCGGATTGGCCCCAGCTCGAGGCGCTCGACCGGATGCTGGCGCACCTTGCGCTGGTGGGCGGGAAGTCCGCTGCTGCGCCCCTGACTCTGCGGGGATGGGTTGCGTGGTGCCGGGGGAGGGGCTCCGTCGCTGCTGCCTACTACTGCCGGGCGCTCCGCGCGCAACCGCAGTACCGCCTGGCCCGGCTGCTGCTGGAGCTGGACCAGCGGGGCACCATCTGCGGCTGGGCGGCAAGGAAGGAGGCTGCATGGCAGAAGTTCAGCACTGATCCTGAGCGGGGAACCGGACAGCTTGGCTGAGGGGCGTGCGCGCCGGCGGGGCGACAAGGTGTGTGGTCCTGGGCGGTGTGTGGTCCTGAGCGGTGTGCGGTCCTGAATGGTGTGTGTGCCTGAATGGTGTGCGGTCCTGAACGGTGTGTGTGCCTGAACAGCGTGCGCGCCGGCGGGGGACCGGCTGGCGGAGGGCGGACGGGCGGGATGGGCGTAGCGGCCGTAGGGGCGCGGGCAACCAGTGGCGGAAGTCGCCGGCGGTAGCGAGTGGAGTGCGGGACGGCGGCCGGAAGTTTCGGCTGGCAGCGGCTGGAGTGCGGGCGTCCAGCAGGCAGTCACGGGTGGCATCGCGGGAGAGGAGTGTCGGCAGGTAGGTCCGATCCGGCGAAACCGTGAGACAATGGACGCCGAGACCCGGTTGGGTCCGTGTGTCAAGAGCTTGTGTTGGGCCCTTCGGGGAACAATCCAGCCACTCCGGCAGTTGAGTTAACAGACTCTGCCGGCCGTGGTGGCGCTTGATTTCCATCACGGACTTGACAGGGTCATAGTGGTGTTGCCCGTATGGCGATTCCACAGACCACCGCTAGAAAGGTTTTCTGTGACCCCGTCTTCCACGAAGAAGGACCCCGCCGCCCAGGACGAACTGTCCGCTGAGGAGAAGCAGGCGGCTACCAACGCCAAGCGGGCAGCCACTCGTGCGGCCAACAAGGCTGCCGCCGGCGAAGCCGGTCCTGACGGCAAGCGCGAGCCCAAGAAGCGCGGCCCGAAGCCCGGAGCCAAGGCCGCTGCCGGAAAAGCTGCAGATGACGACGCCGATGACGCCGACGACGCTGACCAGGATCCGGACGATTCCGCACTGGAAGGTGCCGACGCAGCCGAGGACGACACTGCCAAGGCCGCCGCACCCACGGGCAAGGGATTTGTCTACTCGGACGCCGACGACGACGACGCACCTGTCCAGCAGGTTATGTCCGCCGGCGCCACGGCCGACCCCGTCAAGGACTACCTGAAGCAGATCGGTAAGGTGGCGCTGCTCAACGCGGAGCAGGAAGTTGACCTTGCCCTCCGCATCGAGGCAGGCCTGTTCGCCGAAGAGAAGATCAACGCTGACGACGGCGCCATGGACCCGAAGTTCAAGCGTGAGCTCGACTTCATCATCCACGACGGCAAGCGCGCCAAAAACCACCTCCTGGAGGCAAACCTCCGCCTGGTGGTCTCCCTGGCCAAGCGTTACACCGGCCGCGGCATGCTCTTCCTTGACCTCATCCAGGAAGGCAACCTGGGCCTGATCCGTGCGGTGGAGAAGTTCGACTACACCAAGGGCTTCAAGTTCTCCACGTACGCCACCTGGTGGATCCGCCAGGCGATCACCCGCGCCATGGCCGACCAGGCCCGCACCATCCGTATCCCGGTGCACATGGTGGAAGTCATCAACAAGCTGGCCCGTGTCCAGCGCCAGATGCTGCAGGACCTGGGCCGCGAGCCCACGCCCGAGGAACTGGCCCTGGAACTGGACATGACGCCGGAAAAGGTCGTCGAAGTCCAGAAGTACGGCCGCGAGCCCATTTCGCTGCATACGCCCCTGGGCGAGGACGGCGATTCGGAGTTCGGTGACCTGATCGAAGACTCCGAAGCAGTTGTTCCCGCTGACGCGGTGAGCTTCACGCTTCTCCAGGAGCAGCTGCACTCGGTCCTGGATACGCTTTCCGAGCGCGAAGCCGGCGTGGTGGCCATGCGGTTCGGCCTCACCGACGGACAGCCGAAGACTTTAGACGAAATCGGCAAGGTCTACGGCGTCACGCGTGAGCGTATCCGGCAGATCGAATCAAAGACCATGTCCAAGCTCCGCCACCCGTCACGGTCGCAGGTGCTCCGGGACTACCTGGACTAGGCAGCAAAAACAGCGGGGCCGTCCCCCGGTCGGTCAGCCAACGGCTGCCGGCCAGGGGACGGCCCCGCTGTTTTGTTGGTGCAGGGTTCCGCGGAAACAAGGCGGGACGCCAGGGCAGCGGGACGCCAAGGGCGCTGGGACGTGAAAGGGCGTGGACGTTGAAGCAACTGGACGTTAAAGCACTGTGGCCCCTCAGGTGAGGGGTCACAGTGTTGGCTTGCTGGGTTGGAGAGCGACTTAGTCGACTTCCACCACTGCCTTCTGGTGGAGCCTGGACGTCTCGTCATGCCAGTCGGAGCTGAGCGGCTTGAGCGTTGCTTCGACCGCGCGGGCATGGTGGCCGCAGAAGAGCAGCTCACCGCCGGAGGTTTCAAGAACAACCCGGACATATGCCTGTGCTCCGCAACGATCGCACCGGTCCAGTGCATTGAGTGTGCGGTCTGCCACTGCTGTTGTCATGTCGGCCTCCTTAGTAGTTCAGTACGTCTATATAACCAGTATTCGTAACAAAACCATCGCAAGGATGGGGCAAGTTCGCTGTCCGCGTATCCACAAGGTTCCCTCAAGACCTCCGTGCGGCAACCCCGCGACAGGCCCGTGGCAGGGCGCACAGGCGGCGTCCAGTGTGGCAGCCGACCGTCCCGGCCGGGCCCGGCTAGGCTGGAGGAAGCGATCCCCGCGCCGGCCTTTTCTCCCCGAAGGAGCTCATTTCCCGTGGCACCCAGTTCTGATTACACCGCCCGGCACCTGTCTGTGCTGGAAGGCCTGGAGGCCGTCCGCAAGCGCCCCGGCATGTACATCGGTTCGACGGACTCACGCGGCCTTATGCACTGCCTTTGGGAGATCATCGACAACTCAGTAGACGAGGCCCTCGCCGGGTTCGGCCACGACATCAGGATCATCCTGCACGCCGATAACTCCGTGGAAATCCACGACGACGGCCGCGGCATCCCCGTGGACAAGGAACCGAAGACGGGCCTCACCGGCGTCGAGGTCGTTTTCACCAAACTGCACGCGGGCGGCAAATTCGGCGGCGGATCCTACACGGCGTCCGGCGGCCTGCACGGTGTGGGCGCTTCGGTGGTTAACGCGCTGTCCTCACGCCTGGACGTGGAAGTGGACCGGGGCGGGAAGACCTACAAAATGTCGTTCCGCCGCGGCGAGCCCGGACGCTTCAAAGACACGGGATCGCGGATCGACCCCGAGGCAACCTTCGGCCCGTTTGTGGATGGCTCCGTCCTGGACGTGGTGGGCAAGGCCAAGCGCGGCGTCACCGGAACCAGGATCCGTTACTGGGCGGACCGGCAGATCTTTACTCCGGACGCCAAGTTCTCCTACGACGAACTGGCAGCCCGGGCCCGGCAGACCTCATTCCTGGTACCCGGCCTCAAACTCACGGTGCGTGACGAGCGCAAAGTCCCAGGCACGCCCGGCGAGTCCGGACCTCACGAGGAGGTATTCCACCACGACGGTGGCATCTCGGAGTTTGTGGATTTCCTGGCCGCCGACCCCGCGGTGACTGACGTGTGGCGGCTGCACGGCTCCGGCAAGTTCAAGGAAACCGTTCCGGTCCTGGACGAGCGCGGCCACAGCCAGCTCGCCGAAGTGGAACGCGACTGCGAAGTGGACGTGGCCCTCCGCTGGGGGATCGGCTACGACAGCACGGTGCGCAGCTTCGTCAACATCATTTCCACGCCCAAGGGCGGAACCCACCAGTCCGGTTTCGAGCAGGCGCTGGTTAAGACCTTCCGCAAAGCGGTGGAAACCAACGCCCGAAAGCTCAAGGCGGGCAACGACAAGATCGAAAAGGACGACATCTTCGCCGGCCTCACGGCTGTCCTCACCGTCAGGCTGGCCGAGCCGCAGTTCGAAGGCCAGACCAAGGAAATCCTGGGCACCTCTGCTGTCCGCGCCATCGTGGCCCGCGTGGTGGAACGGGAGATCGCCGCGAAACTGACCTCAGCCAACCGCAACGACAAAGCCCAGTCGGCGCTGCTGCTGGAGAAGATCGTCAGCGAAATGAAGTCGCGGATTTCCGCGCGCGTGCACAAGGAAACCCAGCGGCGCAAGAACGCCCTGGAAACTTCCTCGATGCCCACCAAGCTTGCCGACTGCAGGACGGACGACGTCGAACGTTCCGAACTGTTCATTGTGGAAGGCGACTCGGCCCTGGGCACCGCCAAACTGGCGAGGTCCTCCGACTTCCAGGCGCTGCTGCCCATCCGCGGCAAAATCCTGAACGTCCAGAAGGCTTCCGTGGGCGACATGCTCTCCAACGCCGAGTGCGCAGCCCTGATCCAAGTGGTGGGCGCCGGGTCCGGCCGCAGCTTCGACATCACAGCTGCCCGCTACGGCAAAGTCATCCTGATGACCGATGCCGACGTGGACGGCGCGCACATCCGCACGCTCCTGCTCACCCTGTTCTTCCGGTACATGCGCCCCATGATCCTGGAGGGCCGGGTCTTCGCCGCCGTCCCGCCGCTGCACCGGGTCGAGGTCATCAACGCCGGGCAGAAAGCCAACGAGATGATCTACACCTACTCCGAGGCGGAACTGCACGTCCTGTTGGCCAGGCTGGCCAAGGAAGGCAAGCGCTACAAGGAGCCCATCCAGCGGTACAAGGGCCTGGGGGAGATGGATGCCGAGCAGTTGGCGGAGACCACCATGGACCCGCGGCACCGGACCCTCCGCAAGGTGAGGATCGAGAACGCCCAGCAGGCCGAGGAGATCTTCGACCTGCTGATGGGCTCGGACGTGTCGCCACGCAAGGACTTCATCATCGCCGGTGCGGCCAGCCTGGACCGGGAACGCATCGACGCCTGAAGCGCTTCGAAGCGCGGCAGGAGCGTCTCCCGCCGTCCAATCGAGGCCGTCCAGTCGAGGCCGTACTCTCGACGCCGGTCAGCCCAGCAGGCCGGGCACCACCAGTAGCGCCGTGGGCAAGGCGAGCAGCAAAACGCAGCCGGCCAGCACCACGGCGCGGACAGGGCCGGGCAGCTGCGGCTGCGGTGACAGCAGGCGGCTGACCCGGGACGCGGTGGTGCGGGCGGAGTCCGAGCCGCCCGCCGGATCAGCCCCGCCAAGCGCCAGTCCCGGGTTGCCCGGCTGCACGTCGGAGGCGCCGGGCGCCTTGGCTGACCCGCTGGCCACGATGGCGATGGCCTTGATCAGCGTGGCCTTGCTTTCGGATCTCAGGGCCACGTCGTCGGCCAGCATCTCGATCAGCGAGTTCACTGCCTCCTGGGCCAGCCGGGTGGTGGGAAGCCACGGCAGTGCTTGGCGCCAGGCCGCGAAAGCCCACAGCAGGAGGTGGTGCCGCTGGCTGAGGTGCGCGTTCTCGTGGCTGAGTACGGCGCGGAGCTCTGCCGGTTCCAGGGCTGCCATCAGGCCGTCGGAGAGGACGGTCACGGAGCGCGCCCCACCGGGCAGGCAGTAGGCCACCGGTGAGTCGTGGCTGATGACCAGGGTTGCGGCGTCCTGCCCGGACGGTGAGGCCAGCAGGGCCAGCAGTTCCCGGTGCCGCCGCCGCTGGCGCTGGATCCGGTAGTACGTCAGGAGCAGGGTAAAGACCAGGTGGGCGCTGAGCAGGGCAGCCGCGGAAAGCGCGAAGATATGCCAGAAGCCCAAGGCTGTGGTGGGGGCGTTGTAGAGGACCATCCCGGCCAGCGCCCGGATGCCCGCAATCAGGTTCTCGCCGATGGGCTCGAGCCCGTACACCAGCATGGCACCGATCATCGAAAGGCCACCTGCCAGTGCGATCGCCTGCCACAGGAGCATGGCCGTGAACGGCGAACGCGCAGGCCAGTGCGCCCGCGACAGCAGGATGGGCACGGGCCAGGCCAGCACCAGCGCCAGGACAGCCAGCAGGTACGAGGCCCAGAACATGGTCTGTTAGAGGTGGCCGAGCAGTTTGCGCAGCGTTTCGGCTTCGCCTTCGGTGACGGAACCGATGAAACGGGCCAGGACTGCCTCTCGGTCCGGGGCCGAGCCGAGGACTTCGTGCATCAGTTCGGCGGTGTGGTCCGCACGGCTGGATACGGCCTGGTAGCGGTGCGGGCGGGTGCCGCGTTCGCGTTCCACCAGGCCCTTTTTCTCCAGCCGGGACAGAACGGTCAACACCGTGGTCACGGCGAGTTCCTTGGCCTCGTGGCCGGGTCCCACCTGCGCGGCGGACATACGTGCCAGCCGGTCCCGGAGGGTATTGGCAGTGGCTGCTTCCTGGCCCGCCCAGAGCAGGTCCATCACTGCCCGTTCAAGTTCACCAAGACTTGCCATCGCTCTTTATTCCTTTAGTTTCCCCGCACCGTCCGCTTTGTGCAGGCGGTGACTGTGCTGCTGAATTTGTTGCTGCTCCAAATTTACCCCGAATCGCCAGTATTTTCTACGTGGAGTAGAACATGTGGCGCGCCGCGGGGTGGCGGGCCATCCTTAGGGGGACGGATCGTTTTACAGCACCTCCGGCATTGTTCTACACTCTGTAGAAGTAAGAGTTCTACGAGACGTAGAAAACTCGCTCCTGACCTTAGGGACTGCCTTGGACGCCTTGGAAATCGCACGCTGGCAATTTGGTATCACCACCGTCTACCACTTCATGATGGTGCCGCTGACCATCGGCCTGGGCCTGGTGGTGGCCGTCATCCAGACCGCCTGGCACCGGACCGGAAAGCCCGAGTACCTCCGGATGACTAAGTTCTGGGGAAAGCTCTTCCTGATCAACTTCATCATGGGCGTGGCCACCGGCATCGTCCAGGAATTTCAGTTCGGGATGGCCTGGAGCGAATACAGCCGCTTTGTGGGGGATGTCTTCGGCGCCCCGCTGGCCCTCGAAGCCCTCCTCGCCTTCTTCGTCGAATCAACGTTCCTGGGCCTCTGGATCTTCGGCTGGAAGCAGCTTAAGCCGGCAGTGCACCTCGCCTGCCTGTGGATTGCTGTGGTGGGCTCGGTGTTCTCCGCCTACTTCATCATTGTGGCCAACAGCTGGATGCAGCACCCCGTGGGCGTGGAAATGGTGGATGGCCGGCCGGTGATGACCGATGCCTGGGCCGTGTTCACCAACAACACCGCCATGGTTGCCGTACCCCACACCATTTTTGGTGCCCTGGCCGTGGCCGGCGGCTTCCTGCTGGGGATCGCCTGGTACCACCTGTGGCGCCGGCGCCGCGACGGCATCGACACCATCGGGGCTGACGGCAAAGTCATTCCCGGCGAAGCTCCCAGCATTCCGGGCCGGGACCGTGCCGACCACGCCGTGTGGATCCGCAGCCTGCGCATCGGTGCGGTGGTGGCCATGATCTCGTTCGCCGGCACCGCGATCACGGGCGACCTGCAGGGCAAGCTGATGTTCGAACAGCAGCCCATGAAGATGGCAGCCGCTGAGGCCGCCTGCCACGACGGCACCGGGTTCTCGGTCCTGAGCATCGGTAACCTTGGCGCCCAGAACTGCGAGGACATCGTGGCCGTCATCGAGGTCCCCGGCATCCTGTCCTTCCTGGCCAAGGGCGACTTCACCACCGAGGTCAAGGGCGTCAACACCCTGCTCCCGGAATACCAGGCCAAGTACGGCACCAACCTTCCGGACAACCCCATCTACGGCGAGCGCGCCGGCCAGGAAATCGACTACCTTCCCGTCATGGAGGTCACCTACTGGGGCTTCCGGATGATGATCGGCTTCGGCAGCCTGGCCGCCATGGCAGCGTTTGCCGCCCTCTGGATCACCCGCAAGGGCACCGTTCCCGAATCAAAATGGCTGATGCGGCTTGCCGTCTTCGGCATCCTCGCCCCGTTCGGCGCCAACGCCGCCGGCTGGATCTTCACCGAAATGGGCCGCCAGCCATTCGTCGTGGCACCCAACCCGGACCCCAACGGCATCGACCAGGTGTTTATGTTCACCGCCGCCGCCGTCTCACCAGGGGTGTCCGCCGGGGAACTGCTGGCATCCCTGATCGCCCTGAGCGCCGTCTACGCCGTCCTCCTGGTGGTGGAAGTGAAGCTGCTGGTGAAGTACGTCCGCGGCGGTGTGGTCTCCGCGATGCCGGAACTGGGCCACACGCCGTCGGACGACGACGCGGACGGCACCTCCGGCGCCGGCGGCCCGGGCAACAAACCCGACCACGACGTCCTGGCCTTCGCCTACTAGGAACGGGAAAGAACACATGGAACTGCTCCCCACCATCTGGTTCATCGCCATCGCCGTCCTCTGGACCGGCTACCTCTTCCTCGAAGGCTTCGACCTCGGGGTTGGCATGCTGATGAAGCTGTTCGCCCGCAACAACACCGAACGCCGTGTACTCCTGAACACCGTTGGCCCCGTCTGGGACGGCAACGAGGTGTGGCTGCTGACCGCCGCCGGTGCCACGTTCGCGGCGTTCCCGCTCTGGTACGCCTCGCTGTTCTCCGCCCTGTACCTTCCCCTCCTCGTGGTGCTGCTGGCGCTCATCTTCCGGGCCGTGGCCTTCGAATACCGGGGCAAGGTGGACACGGACTCCTGGCGGTGGCGCTGGGACTGGGCCATCGCGCTGGGCTCGTTCTTCGCCGCCTTCGGAGTGGGGGCAGCCCTGGCACTGACCACCACGGGGCTCCCGCTGAATGCCAACGGCGACCGGGTGGGCGGGCCGATGGCCTGGTTCAGCGGCTACGCCATTCTGGGCGGCCTGGCCGTAGTGGGGTTCGCCCTGCTGCACGCCCTTGCCTTCCTTGCCCTGAAGACCGACGGCGACATCCGGCACCGCGCGCGGCAGTGGTTCGTCCGGCTGCTCCCGGTCCTGCTGCTGCCCATCGCCGCCTGGGCCGTGAGCGTCCAGGTCCTGGACGGCAAGGCCTGGACCTGGGCCGCCGTGCTGCTGGCAGTTGCCGCCGCCTGCGCCGCCTGGCTGTTTGCCCGGCGCGGTGCCGAAGGCAAGGCGTTCGCTGCCATGGGCCTGTTCCTGGTCCTGGGCACCACGTCCATTTTCGGCGCGGTGTTCCCCGTGGTGCTGCCGTCCACCCTGGACAGCGCCTTCGACCTGACCATTTCCAACGCGTCCTCCTCGGACTACACCCTGGGCCTGATGAGCATCGTGGCAGCCGTTGGCCTGCCGCTGGTGATCGCCTACCAGGCGTGGACCTACTGGGTGTTCCGGCGTCGGGTGAGTGCCGACCACATCCCTGCAGCCCATAGCTTCCTGCCGGCAATCGCCGCCCGTGCCTTCACCACCAAGGGCTGAGATGCGGCCCAGTTTCCCGTCGGGTCCCGCCACCCGCAGCGCCATTTACGTCCTGGGGGTCCTTGCTGCCCTGAAAGCCCTCGCACTGGTCCTCATGGGCCAGGCGGTGGCATCCATGCTTGCCGGCCTGACGATTGGAAACCCGGACTGGGCCAGCCAGCTGCTGCCCGGCCTGGCCGGGGTGGTCCTCCGCTCCCTGACAGTCTGGGCACAGGCGGTGGCTGCCCGACGGGCCGCACTGGGCATCAAGGAGGAACTCCGGGCCGGGCTCCTGGCGCATGCACTCCGCAACGGTACGCGCAGCAGCGGACCGGCGGACGGCGGCCTCGCCGTCCTGGCCACCCGGGGCCTGGACGCCCTGGACAGCTACTACACGCAGTTCCTGCCGGCCCTGGTGAACTGCGCCGCCCTTCCGCTGCTGCTGGGTGCCCGCATCCTCTTCGCGGACTGGGTCAGCGCCGTGGTGATTGTCCTGACTGTGCCGCTGGTGCCGCTCTTTATGGTCCTGATTGGCCGGTACACCGAGGAGAACGTCCGGGAGGCGCAGTCGTCCCTGACGCGGCTGTCCGCACACATGCTGGAACTGGCCAAGGGGCTGCCGGTACTGGTGGGGCTGGGCCGCGCCACAGCCCAGCGCCAGGCCCTCGAGGACATTTCGGAGGAGTACCGTTTCAAAACCATGGGGACCTTGCGCACCGCGTTCCTGTCGGCGCTGGCCCTGGAACTGATCGCCACCATTTCGGTGGCCGTGGTGGCAGTCTTTATTGGCGTCCGGCTGGTCCACGGTGGAATGCCGCTGGAAGCAGGCCTCCTGGCCCTGATCCTGGCCCCGGACTGCTACCTTCCCCTGCGGGAACTGGGCACCGCCCACCACGCCAGTGACGACGGCCGCGTGGCACTGGCGGAAACAACCAAAGTCATGGACGCCCCCGAGCCCGCGCCGCTGGCCCCGGCGCCCGCCGATCGGCCCGGCGCAACGCTCAGCAGCGACGCGGCCACGGCCAACGCGCTGGCCGGTGACGCGCTAACCGTTAACGCACTGACCGGTGAGGCACTGACCGTTGAAGCGCTGGCCGTCACGTACAGCGGCCGGAACCGGCCCGCGGTGGGGCCCATAACATTCGCTGTCCCGCAAGGCCGGATTACGGCCCTGGACGGCGCCAGCGGTAGCGGCAAGAGCACTGTGCTCGGTGTCCTGGCAGGAACGGTGGGAGCCGGCGGCGGAACCACCATCACCGGAAGCCTCACCGGACTGGACCGCAGTGCGGTGGCCTGGGTGCCGCAGCACCCCGTGATGGTGGCAGAGACCGTCCTCGACGAGGTGCTGCTCTACCTCGGGGCCGACGCCCAGGCGGGCCCAGATCAGGCAGGGCCCGACCAGGCCCACCAGGCGCAGACCGGCCGGGAAACGGCGCCCATGGTCCGGATAGCCCGGGACTGCCTGGACCGGGCCGCCGCAGGCCACCTGGCCGATAAGCACCCGGCCGAGCTGAGCCCGGGCGAACTCCGCCGGGTGGCCCTGGCCCGCGGGCTGGCCCGCATCGAGGCCGGCGCCACCTTGCTCCTCCTGGACGAACCCACCGCACACCTCGACGAAACCTCTGCCCTTGCGGTCGAGGACGCCATCGCCGGGCTCCGCGGCCGCGTCACAGTGATCCTGGTTGCCCACGAAGAACGCACCAGGGCGCTCGCGGACCAGCTGGTGCCGGTCGGGCCCAGGGGAGTTACCAGCGCGGCCGGCGCAGGCGTGACTGCTGCGGGCATGATTGCTGCCGGCAGGGCGGGCGGCGCGGCAGTAGGACTGCCCGCTGCCCGGAACCACACCGCCACCGCCCTGCCTGCCGCGGCACAGTCCGGGACATCTGCTGCAGGGTCCACGGCCGATTCACCTAATGCTCCACTGGCGTCGTCAGCCACACACGATCCAGAATCGCAGGGCGCGTCCCGGCTCCTGGCAGGCCTGCTCCGCCCCGTGCAGGGCAAATCCGCCGCCGCAGCAGTGGTGGGCACCCTGGCGGCCGTCTTCGCCGTGGCCCTCTCCGGTCTGTCCGGCTGGCTGATCATCCGGGCCAGCGAACAGCCCCCCATCCTTTATCTGCTCACGGCCATCGTGGGTGTGCGGTTCTTTGGGATCGGCCGGGCGGTGCTCAGGTACTGGGAGCGGCTGCTGCTGCACGACGCCGTCTTTGCCGCACTCACCCGCCTGCGCGGCCGGCTCTGGGAATCACTGAGCCGCCGTGCCCTGTCCCTGCGGCGCCTGCTGCAGGGCGGGAACGTCCTGGGCACGGTGATTGACGACGTCGACACCATCCGGGACCTCCTGCCCCGCGTGGTCCTGCCTCCAGTCACAGCAGTTGCGGTGTGCGTGCTGGCGCTGGTTACCACCGGCCTGACGGTTCCTGCCGCGCTGCCGGCGGTTGCGGCGGTGGCTGTGGTCGGCCTGGTGCTGGCGCCAGCGGTCGCGCTGTGGGGTGACCGGAAATCCGCCACCACCGAGCAACTCCTGCGCTCCGGGGTACTGCGCCGTATTTCGGCGGCATTGGATGCCCGGGCGGAACTGCACGCCAATGGCGTGGCACCCCGCGTCCTGGCCGCGCTGCGCGGGCAGGACAGGGATGCCACAGCGGCCGCCCAGCGCTCGGCCTGGGCGGAGGGCCTGGGCCACGCCATCACCACGGCCGGCTGCTGCGCCGCCGCGCTGGCCACCGCGTGGCTGGCGGCGCCGGCGGTCCTGGCGGGAAGCCTCGCGCCGGAAGTTGCCGCCGTCGTGATCCTGCTCCTGCTGGCGCTGGTGGAACCGTATGCGGCCATGACGACGGCGGTCCGCCAGTACCCGGCCCTGCGTTCCGTGCTGCGGCGCGTGGGGGAGTCCGGTGCGCTGGCTGCCGGGGCGCCGGGCAGTGCCCCCGACGATGCGGACGGCCTCCTCAGAGTCCCTGCCCGCGAGGGTGGTGTCCCCGGAGTGGAGCTGGCCAACCTGGCAGCAGCCTGGCCCGGCGGCGCCCCGGTTTTTGCCGGCGTCACCGCCACCGCAGATCCCGGCCGCTGGCTGGCCGTGACAGGACCGTCGGGCTCGGGGAAGTCCACCCTGCTGTCCGTCCTGCTCGGCTTCCTGCCCGCAGCGGCAGGCAATGTCCGGGTCACCGGCCGGGTGGCCTGGTGCCCGCAGGAGGCCCACCTGTTCGACTCCACCATCCGCGGCAACCTGCTCCTGGGCCGCACCGGCCCGCAGGCTCCGGAACAACGGGACCGGGCCGTCGACCAGGACCTGGAGGCCGTGATCCACTCGGTTGGCCTCGCCCGGCTCCTGGAACGGCTTCCTGCCGGGCTGGACACCCGGATCGGGCCCGGGGGAGCCTTCCTCAGCGGTGGCGAACGCCAGCGGCTGGCCGTGGCCAGGACGCTGATGACCGGGGCTGAGGTCATCCTGCTGGACGAACCCACCGCGCACCTGGACGCCGAATCGGGCGCTGCCATGCTGGCAGACCTCCGGGCGGGACTGGCCGGGCGCACGGTGGTGCTGGTGACGCACGACCCCGCCGACATTTCCCCGGACGATGCCCGGCTGGAGCTATCCCGGCAGCGTGACGAGGCGGCGCTGGTGCCGGCAGGCGCTGGGCGGATTAAGCCGCTGGGCTAGCCGTCCACGTCGTGAAGGTGGTGGACCACGTCGTGCAGGAAGTACTGCGACAGGGTCAGCACCGTGAACTTGGAGCCGTTGCTGCGGGTGCCGGTGCGGTCCCAGTCGGATTCGCGGACAGCAGCGAAGGCATCCGCCACCTGCCGGCCTTCAGCGGTGAGTTCGGCGCTGACCACTGCGGGATCAGCGTTGGCGTAGTCGCTGTCGATGGCGCTCTGGTCCTGGTCCCAATTCGCGAACAGGGGGTCATCAGAGCCCATCATCAGGCCAAGCCGCTGCTCAAAGACGGAGAAGACGTCGCGCACGTGGCAGGCGTACTCCAGGGCGGACCAGGTCGTTTCGTTGGGACGTTCTGTGGCGTCGGGACGGCGCAGCACCGCCCGCCAGCGGGGCAGCATGCTTTCGATGCTGCCGGGGACGGTGGCGGGGGTGGTGGATGCGAAATCGAAGGTGCACTCGGGACACGGCCGGGACAGGACCCAGGTCCAGTCCTTTTCATCAGGAACGATAGGCATGGGAGCAGTCTAAGCGGAGAGTCGCCCTGCTGCCGCCCGTGTCCACCAACGCGTCACGGAACGCCCGGAACCGGTCCGGGCACGGCGGGGACAGCCCGGGTAGGCTGGGGTTTTCGGCTGGCTGGGCGGTATAACAGCGCTGGCTGCCGGGACGCAGATCCGGGGGATGATGGGAATGTACATGGGAAGCTGGCTGCTGGTGTCCGGCCGGAGGCTGCAGTGATGGCCGCGTCGCACGCTTCAACCGCCGCGGCCTTCCTGGCGGCCTATGATTCGCAATTGCGCACGGACGCGGAAGTGGCCGGCGCCCTGTCCGTCACGCCGCTCGGGCCTCTCTGCCTGGCAACGTTCGACGGCGGCCGCGGGTTCGTCACGTACGCGGACCTGGGTGGGGCAGGGGCAGCCCGCATTGCCGATTGGGTGGACCTGGCCTTGGCCCATTTCCGGGCGGACCCCCGCGTGGACGCGGTGGAATGGAAGACCCGAGCCCACGACGCCGCACCCGGCCTGCACAGCGCCCTGCTGGAGCAGGGGTTTGTGCCGGACGACCCCGAATCCATCATGATTGGTGCGGCCACAGACCTGGTGGCCGACGTCACCCTGCCTCCCGGCGTCCAGCTGCGCAGGATCACGGCGCCGGCAGACGTCCGGGCTGTCAGCGCCATGCAGGACATCGCCTTCGGCGGTGAAGTCTCCGCCGTGCGGGCAGAGGACCTGCTGCGCAGGCTGGAATGCCGCGACGGGACGGAACTGTGGGCTGCCGAACACCAGGGCAGCTTTGTCAGCGCCGGCCGGCTGGAACCCGTGGCGGGAACCGACTTCGCCGGGATCTGGGGCGGAGCCACCCTGGCCGCCTGGCGGGGCCGGGGCATTTACCGGGCGCTCACGGCGGAACGGGCCCGGTCCGCGCTGCGGCTGGGCAAGACCTTGATCCACAGCGATTCAACCGGGTACTCACGCCCCATCCTGGAACGCTACGGGCTGCTCAAGGTCTCCACCATCACGCCCTACAACTGGACGCGCGAAGCCTGAGCCGGCTGGGCAGTGGCCACCGGGCCGCCGGGCTCCCGGGGCCCAACAGCCGCAGCACATCAGCTGTCCGCTCCGGCTTTCGCTTCATCGCCTGGAGCTTCCCAGGCCATGGCAGGTCCGATCGCGTCCACGGCCTGGGACAGCGGGATGCCGGAGCCGTCCCGCCGGCCATGTTCCTGCGGCAGCGACCTGGCCACGCCGGCCAGGGACGACGCCTTGGCCGGACCATGGCCCGCCCACGCCATCAGCATGGTGTCCTCACCCTTCAGGAACCGGTGTGCCCGCACACCCGCGGTGGCGCGGCCCTTCGCCGGGTATTCGGCAAACGCCGTGACCTTGGCGCTGCCCGGCGCTGTGCCGGGCAGCGCGCCGGTGGTGCCCGCGATCGTCACCACCACGGCAGCCGCATCGCCGGGCTGTACCGCACCGAAGAACAGCACCTTGTCGCCGGCGGCCAGTTTGATGCCCGCCATGCCGCCGGCGGTGCGGCCCTGCGGCCGGACCACGGCTGAGGCGAACCGCAGCAACTGGGCCTGCTGCGTCAGGAAGACCAGGTCGACGTCGTCCGTTCCGGCAGGCGCCACGCCCACCACGGTGTCCTTGTCCTTGAGCGCGATGATTTCCCAGTCCTCCCGGTTCAGCGGGTAGTCCGGCTGGACGCGCTTGACCACACCCTGGACCGTGCCGATGGCCAGCACCTCGTCCAGGGGCGCGAAAGCCACCAGCGCCTCACCCTTCAGGAGCGTGATGAAGTCCTTGGCGGGCACACCGCCGGCCAGGTTGGGCAGGCCGGACATCGGCGGCAGCACCGGCATGTCCATCACCTGGAGGCGCAGCATGCGGCCCTGGGAGGTGATGGCGGCGATTTCGCCGCGGGCCGAGGTCTTCACCACGGAGGCGAACACGTCGTGCTTGGCGCGGGGACCGGCCTCGGCCAGGGGTTCCTGGTTGCTGGTCCGGGCGATCTGGCCGGACGCGGTGAGGATGGCCCAGCAGGGATCGTCCGCGATTTCGAGGGCCAAGGGAGCGGCCTTGCCCTTGCCGGCGACGGCGGCCAGTTCCTTGGCGACGGTGGGGGACACGGCCTCGGATTCGAGCAGCACCGTGCGGCGGGGCGTTCCGTGCTGCTCGGCGATCTCTGCCAGCTCATCGGAAACCAGGGTCCGGAGCCGCTCCTCGGAGGCGAGGATGGCTTCGAGTTCGGCGATTTCGCGGCGCAGCTCGTCCTGTTCCTTTTCCAGCTCGATGCGGGAGTACTTGGTGAGCTGGCGCAGGCGCAGTTCCAGGATGTAGTTGGCCTGGATCTCGGAAAGGTCGTAGATGGACATCAGCCGGGTCCGGGCAGCCGCGGCCTCGTCCGAGGAGCGGATGATCTGGATGACCTCGTCAATGTCCACGATGGCGATGAGGAGGCCCTCCACCAGGTGGAGGCGGTCCTTCTTTTTGCCCAGCCGGAACACCGTCCGGCGGCGCACCACGTCGATCCTGTGGTTCACGTACACAGTCAGCAGGGGGACCAGGCCCAGCGTCTGCGGCTGGCCGTCCACCAGGGTGACGTTGTTGATGCCGAAGGAATCCTCCATCGGCGAGTAGCGGTACAGCTGCTGCAGGACGGCGCTGGGGTTGAAGCCGTTCTTCAGCTCGATGACCAGGCGCAGGCCGTGCTTGCGGTCCGTCAGGTCAACGATGTCGCTGATGCCCGTCAGCTTCTTGGCGTTGACGGCGTCCTTGATCTTTTCGATGACTTTTTCCGGGCCCACCATGTACGGCAGCTCCGTGACCACCAGGCCGGTGCGGCGGGCGGAGAGCTGCTCCACTTCCACTTTGGCCCGGGTCTTGAAGGAGCCGCGGCCGGTGGCGTAGGCGTCGCGGATGCCGTCCAGGCCCACGATCCGGCCGCCGCTGGGCAGGTCCGGGCCGGGAACAAACCGCATGATCTCATCAAGCGTGGCCTCAGGGTTCGCGATCAGGTGCCGGGCTGCCGCGATGACCTCCACCAGGTTGTGCGGGGCCATGTTGGTGGCCATGCCCACGGCAATGCCGGTGGCCCCGTTGACCAGGAGGTTGGGGAACGCTGCCGGGAGCACTTCCGGCTGGGTGAGCTGGTTGTCGTAGTTGGGGACAAAGTCCACCACGTCTTCGTCGAGGTGGTTGGTGAGGGTCAGGGCCGCCGCAGCGAGCCTCGCCTCGGTGTACCGCGGAGCTGCCGGGCCGTCGTCGAGCGAGCCGAAGTTGCCGTGCCCGTCAATCAGCGGCAGCCGGAGCGAGAAGTCCTGCGCCATCCGGACCATGGCGTCGTAGATGGCAGTGTCGCCGTGCGGGTGCAGCTTGCCCATCACCTCGCCCACCACGCGGGCGCTCTTGACGTGGCCGCGGTCCGGGCGCAGGCCCATGTCGCTCATCATGTAGAGGATGCGCCGCTGCACCGGCTTGAGCCCGTCCCGGGCATCCGGGAGGGCCCGCGAGTAGATCACCGAGTAGGCGTACTCGAGGAACGATCCCTCCATTTCGGAGGTGACATCGATGTCAACGATGTTTTCCGTATAGGGGGAGTTGTCCTCCACTGCAGGGGTGGAACTTTGGCGGCGGGCCATGGGGTTGGTGCATCCTTTGGGGTTACTTGCGGCAATCGGGTGTGCTGCGGAAGATTTTGGCTAGGCTAAGCCTATGGTGGATCAGCCCGGGGACGGCGAATATCCGGAACATTGGGAAGCCGATGTCGTCCTGCGGGACGGCGGGACGGCGCACCTGCGACCCATCCACCCGTCCGACGCCGACGCCGTCCAGACCTTCCACACCGGCCAGTCCCGCGACTCAATTTACATGCGGTTCTTCGCGTTCAAGGCCAGGCTGTCCAGCAAGGAACTCAAACGCTTCACCGAAGTGGATTACCGGGACCGGGTGGCTTTTGTCATCACCATCAGCAACGAAATCGTCGGGATCGGCCGCTACGACCGGCTGGATGATCCTTCCGATGCGGAGGTGGCGTTCAATATCTCCGATGCGCACCAGGGGCGGGGAATCGGTTCCATCCTGCTCGAACACCTGGCGGCTGCGGCCAACGAGAACGGGATCAGGCGCTTCAGCGCGGAAGTCCTGCCGGAGAACCGGAAGATGCTGATGGTGTTCTCCGACGCCGGGTACGACGTCAAACGGCATTTTGACGACGGCGTCGTCAGCCTCGGGTTCGACATCGACCCCACGGAGCGGTCCCGGGGCGTTATGGAGGCACGCGAGCACCGCGCTGAGGCCAGGAGCGTGCAGGACCTGCTGACGCCGTCGTCCATTGCCGTGATCGGTGCCAGCCGCAAATGGGGGACGGTGGGCTACCAGCTCCTCGAGCACATCGTTGAAGGCGGGTTTGCGGGGCCGGTCTACGCCATCAACCCGGAAGCCCTGGAACTGGCGGGCATGCTGTCCTTCGGGAAGCTGTCCGAAATCCCCGAACCGGTGCAGCTGGCGGTGATCGCCGTCCCGTACGAGGAAGTGCCGGCGGTGGTTGCCGAATGCGCCGCGGCCGGAGTGAAGGGCCTGGTGGTCGCGTCGGCAGGATTCGCGGACGACGGCGAACGCGGCCTCCGGCGGCAACGGAACCTGGTGCGCCAGGCACGGGCCAGCGGCATGCGGGTGATCGGTCCGGCGTCGCTGGGCATTGTGAACACGCACCCCACGGTCTCGTTGAACGCCTCCATGGCCCCGGCCCTGGCGCTCCGCGGCGGCCTGGGACTGTTCAGCCAGTCCGCGGCGATCGGCGTCGGCCTCTACGCCGCGTCCAGCCGGCGCCGGCTGGGCCTGTCCACCTTCCTTTCCGCCGGGAACAGGGCGGACGTCTCCGGTAACGACATGATGCAGTACTGGGAGGACGACGCCGACACCTCCGCCGTGGGCCTGTACCTGGAGTCGATCGGCAACCCGCGCAAATTCTCGCGCATCGCCCGGCGGCTGGCGCGCAATAAACCCGTCATCGTGGCCAAGTCGGACGCCATGGGGCTCAGGCTGCCGCCCGGGCACACCGTCCGCACCACCCAGGCGCCCGCCGGTGCGCTCGATGCCATGCTCCGGCAGTCCGGGGTGATCCGGGTGGAGACCATCGAGGAACTTGTGGACGTGGCGCAGGTGGTGTCAGGGCAGCCGATGCCCGCCGGTCCGGGACTGGCCATCTTCAGCAACTCCATGGCGCTGGGCAAGGTGGTTGCAGACAGTGCCGAAGCCCACGGGCTGGACGTGGCCGCGCTGGTAACGGACGTGGACCTCGACGCAGGCCAGTCGGTTGCGCTGCCCGCGCTCCGGGCTGCGTTGTTGGCTGCTCTCGCTTCCGACGGGGTCCACGGCGTTGTTGCCGCGCTCCTGCCTGCCCGCGGGCTGACGGTGGACGCCATCGCCGGGGTCCTGGGTGAGTGCTCAGCCGAAGCCGGTAAACCCGTGGTGGCTGCCTTCACCGGAATCCTGGACGCCTCCGTCCAGGTGGAGGGCATGGTGGGGGCTGACGGGCTGGCCGTCCCGTGTTTCTCCAATCCAGGCGCCGCTGTGGCCGCGCTCGCGGCCGTGGCCCGGTATTCGGAGTGGGTGTCCAAGGACCACGGGCACTTTGTTGAACCCGAGGGCTGCGATCCCCGCCGGGCAGCCGCTGAACTGGAGGTCCTGCTCCGGGATGTTCCGGGGGAGCAGCTCAAGACGCTGGACCCTGCCGCAGCTGCATCGCTGCTGGGGCATTACGGGATCACGGTCCTGCCGTCCTTCGGTTTTGATTCGGCGGCCGAAGCCATCGAAGCGGCAGATGCCCTCGGCTGGCCGGTGGCACTGAAAACCACCGAACCCTCGCTGCGCCAACGGCTTGACCTGGGCGGGGTGCGGCTGGGGATTGAGGACGCGGAGTCGCTGCGGCAAAACCTGGTGCAGATGCGCAGGGCTCTTTCCGCCTATGGCGATCCTGCCCTGGAAGTCCAGAGCATGGCGCCGGTGGGCCAGGCCTGCACCTTCCGGGCCATTGAGGACCCGCTGTTGGGGCCGGTTATTTCCTTTGGGCTGGCCGGCGACGCGGTGAACCTGCTCGACGACTGGGCGCATCGGGTCCCGCCGCTTTCCGCGGCGGACGTAACAGAGTTCATCCGCGCGCCGAGGGCTGCCCGGAAGCTGTTCGGTTACCAGGGACTGCCGGCGGTGGACGTTGCGGCTTTGGAGGATCTGGCGGCCCGGCTGGCCTGGCTGAAGGACAACCATCCCGGCATTGCCCTGGTGGAGTTCAACCCGGTGCTGTGCGGAACTGCGGGGGCCACCATCCTGGCTGCCGACGTCCGGATCGGCAACGCCGCACGCCGCACGGACAGCGCCCGGCGGGCCATGCTGGGCTGAGGCGGTTAGCAAGTGACCGGCCGATCTGTGAAAATGGACCAATGAGCTTCCAGCCTCCCGCTTCGGCGCCTGAAACGCCCGGCAACGAAAACCAGGCAGTCCGCCATCACAGCTCACACAGCCACGGTCCAGAGGGCCAAAGCCTCGAAGCAGCCCTCCAGAAGGCCGGCTTCTACCCGCTGCTGGTGGCCGACGTGGTGGATGATGCCCTGGACGGGCGGGACTGCGTGGCGCACCTGGTGCACCTCGAGACGCACTTCGACCGGGCCGAGGTCCGGCGCCACATCACCGTCTTGGTCCTGACGGCCGACATGCTGGTCATCACCCACGTGGACGACCAGCAGCTTGACGAGGCCGGTGAGCAGATCGTGGCCCAGATTTCCACCGAATCCGTTCCCGTGGCCCAGATCCGCTCCGTGGTCCTCAGCTACATGTACGCGCAGCCGCAGGATTACAAGCCCTCGGACCCGGTCCGGGAACTGACCCTCTCCATCGCCTGGTCCGGCGGCCAGCGTTTGGACATGGGTCCCGCCAGCTGCGGGGATCCGCAATGCGAGGCCGACCACGGCTACACCGGCACCATTGCCCAGGAGGACATTGTGCTCCGGATCAGCGCGGAAGCGGACGGCCTGCAGGCTGTCCAGGACGCCAAACTCTTTGCCCGTGCCCTGCGGGCCGTGAACACCGGTTCCACGGCGCCGGTGGCACACATCCAGTCACTGCCGCCCCGGCCCCGCGCCGGCGTCTTCGGAAACCGCCTGAGCCGCGGGCACCAGCAGCGCTGAGATGCCGGATACCCAAACCGGCGTCATTCCGGCTGCCGGAAACCCGAACGTTCCCCCGGCGCCCGCCTACGGCAGCCGTTCCCTCGCCGAGGTCCTGACCAGCGCCGCGGCGAGTATCGGCGTCGGCGGCTTTACGAATACGCTGAACCTGCCTGCCGCGTCCCGCGTCTGCGTGGTCCTGGCGGACGGGCTGGGCCGCAACCTGCTCAAGCAGAGGGCCGCGCACACCCCGTTCCTGCGTTCCGTCATGCAGGCGGGGCAGGGCAACGTTCCGGTCTGGCTCGACTCCACTTTTCCGTCCACGACGGCGGCCGCGCTGGCCAGTTTCGGCACCGGCCTGCCGCCGGGGCAGCATGGCATGGTGGGCTATGACGTGCTCGACCCGGACCAGGACAAGGTGGTCAACCTCCTGGGTAACTGGGATCCCGGTGTGGACCCGAACGCCTGGCAGCCGTTCCCCACGGTCCTGGAACGGGCTGCCGCTTCAGTAAACGTCACCACCGTCAGCCTGCCGCAGTTTTCCGATTCCCCGATGACCAGGGCTGCCCTTCGCGGCGGACGCTTCGTCTCGGCCACCACGCCGCATGCGCGTACCTCGGCGGCCGCTGAGGCCATGGCAGTGCCGGGCCCGTCGCTGATGTACTACTACCTGAACGAACTCGACAAGGCGGGGCACCGGCACGGCTGCCAGTCGGCGCAGTGGGAGCACCAGCTCGAGGAGCTGGATGCGACCATAAAGCGGCTCAACGCGTCGCTGCCGGCGGGGACCACCATCCTGCTGACCGCTGACCACGGCATGCTGGATGTTCCCGAAAGCCAGCGGCTCGACTTTTCCGCCGAGCCCGGCCTGGTTGAGGGCGTCCGGCACACGGCGGGGGAGCCGCGGATGGTGCACCTGTACCTGGATGGGGCGGCTTCGGACTATATGGCTGTCCGTGAACGTCTATTGGCGGCATGGCGGGCGCGCTTCGGCGACCGGATCTGGGCCTTCACGCGCGAGGAAGCACTTGCAGCCGGGCTGTTCGGGGCCACCCGGCCCGCCGTCGAAGGCCGGATCGGGGACGTGATGATCGCTGCCCGGGACGCCCTGGCTCTGTACGACCTGCGGCGGGTCCGGCCCGCCGCCATGGAAGTGGTGGGCCAGCACGGGTCCTTGACCAAGGCCGAGCGGGAGGTCCCGCTGCTTTGTTTCACTGCCGCCGGGAAGGGCAGCCGGCGGGGCTGAGCCGGATTTGTCCTCCGGCTGCTCCTGAGGCTGATGTTGGCGCTGGTGACAGGCTTGATTCGCGGGCCGTTCCTGCCTCCGGCCAAATTGTCGTACCCCCTGCATATGCTGGTTTTATGGACGGCGACGAAGCTCCAGGCACGGACGGCAGGGACTCTGTTCCGGCTGCTCCCGGGGTTCTTTCTGGGGATGTTTTCGTGGCCGGATCGATTGTCGTACCCCCTTCCTATGCTGGGGTTATGGACGGCAACGAAGCTCCAGAGACTGACAGCAGGAACCCGGTTCCGGGTGCCGCTGTTTCCGGTTCTGGTGGGGTGGGTGCTTCTGACGCGGTGGGCGTGGTGATCGATGCGGCGTTGAG